>JBCCZH010000460.1:0-2419 GCA_039188075.1 Pseudomonadota bacterium | reverse complement strand
CCGCCACGATGGCGCACCATCTCAGGATTTCAACCGCGATACGCAAACTGCAAGGCCCCTTCATTCACGTTTCGCGAATGACATTGGCTGCATTTCGCGAACGATTCCAGTCCCCAGACGTAGTTTGAGCTGCGGCCAAGTCCAAGTCCTGTCATCGATTGTTTCACAGCAGCCCGACCTGCTCGAACCAACATATCCAGGAGACTTAACATGACCCGCACTTCTGCTTTCATCGCCGCCCTCGCTGCCAGCCTGATGGCCACGCCACTGGCGAGCGCTTCCGACCTCACCGTCAATGTTGAAGGCATTGCCCAGGCCAAGGGGTCGATCATGATGGGGCTGTTCGATGAAGCCACCTATAATGGCGACGGCGCTGTGAATGGGGCGAATCTGAAAGTCGAAGGCGACTCTGTCACCGCCGTTTTCGAGGGGCTGGAGCCCGGTGAATATGCCGTCCGCCTATACCATGACGTCAATGATGATGGCGAAATGAACACCAATCCGTTCGGCATGCCGACGGAGCCCTATGCCTTTTCGAATGACGCCAAGGGCCGGTTTGGGCCTGCCAAGTGGGACGCCGCAAAATTCACCGTCAAAGCTGACGGAACCGTCCACACGATCACAATGAACTGATCCGGCACAATGAATTGAACCGGCGTCAGACCGGGAAGGAGAGACTCAATGGAACTTTCACGTCGACACTTTATCGAAGCCAGCCTTGGTACCGGAATGATCGGATCGCTCGGCGCCTGCGCCAGCCTCGCGCCGGCCCAGGCCGAAGCCGGCATGCCGGCCTGGCACATTGGCTACCAGAATGCCCCGCGGGACGGGTTTGCACCGGCCCCATTGAACCTTGTCTTCGGCAAACCCCCCGCTGACCTGAAAGGTTCTCTGTATCGCAATGGCCCGGCCCAGTTCCAGTATGGCGACGATTATGCCAGCCACTGGTTTGATGGCGACGGTCTGGTCCATCGCATCGCGATCGAGAATGGCCAGGCGGTCCACCAGGCCCGATTTGTCGGCACCCGCAAGCGGCAGGAAGAACTCGCAGCAGACAGGTTTCTGGCCCCCGGTTTCGGGACGCTTGGTGATGAATCCTATTCGGTGCAGAGCTCTGATGATGTGAACGCCGCGAATACGTCTGTCCTGATGGTGAATGGCGAATTGTTGGCGCTGTGGGAAGCCGGATCGGCATTCGCGATGAATGCGGAAACCCTGGACACAACCGGCCCCAAGACCTGGCGCGATGATCTGAAAGGCATGCCTTTCCTGGCGCATCCGAAAGTCGAGCCGGATGGCCGCGTCTGGAACCTGGCGGTCGGTGGGTCCCGTGTTGGGATCTACCGGATCAGTAAGGCCGGTCAGCTCGAAGATTTTGGCATGGTCGATATTGGCCGGGCCGCTTACATCCACGACTGGACGATGACGGCAAGGCATCTGATCATCCTGGTGCAGCCCTGGATCAATGAGAATCTGCGTCCGCCCGTCGTCGCCGGGTTTGAATGGCAGCCGCAGCATGGATTGCAAATGCTGATCGTTGACAAGGATGATTTCAGCAATCAGCGCTGGGCGCAGGCGCCGGCCCGGATGTTCTACCATACGGGCTCGGCCTGGGAGGACTCCGACGGCACGATCAAATTTGATGTTGTTCTGTACAAGGAACCGGTGCTTGGCGTGGGCGGCGGCTCAGCCGAAATTCGCGGAGAGTGGAGCGGTCATGATCCATTCTATGACGGGTTTCTGACCCAGGTTGTCATTCCGACGTCCGGCGATGCTAGGCTTGTTGAGACGGATATTTCTGGTGAGTTCCCGCAAGTGGATCCGCGGTATCGCGGCAAACGCCGGCAATTGACGGCCCTGACCAGCGGCGCCACGTCGGCACGTCCTGGCACAACAGGTCTTGCGACCCATAATTGGGAAACAGGCGAGAGCCGGAATTTCGAATTTGGCGACAACCGGATTGTTGAGGAATTCCTGTTCGTGCCGAAGGCGGGCGGCCAGTCTGATCTCGATAATTGGCTGGTCGGACCTGTCCTCAACCTGAAAGCGGGCGTCACCGAAATCTGTGTCTTCGACGCGGCCAATGTCAGCGACGGCCCGGTCTGTATCTGGCAGGCCGATTATTCCTGGCCACTGGGCTTTCACGGAACCTGGGCGTGAGGCGGGGGGTATGACTATAAAAACAGCGTTTCCTCCAACCCCCTCACTCTTCGCCCTGGTCAAACGCGTCCCGGGATCGGTCTGGCCGATCCTGGGCGCGTGCGTCCTTTATGTGATCATCAGCCAGTTGATCCTGGCCGCGCATCCTGAAGCGGAACCTCGGTTTCGACTTTCGCTCGATCCGATCCTGACCGCCTCGCTCGCGATTCAGATCCATGTCGTGGCTGCGTTAAGTGCGTTTGTCGTTGGGGTTATTCTG
>JBCCZH010000459.1:0-2422 GCA_039188075.1 Pseudomonadota bacterium | reverse complement strand
GCCATACAGTAGGTGCAGCGAAGATCGCAGCGATCCGTAACCGAAATACGCAGATAGGTGACCTGTCGGCCAAACTGATCCACCAGAGGGGCGGTAGAAGCGGGGTTCATTCCGTCAGGCAAGTTCAGTCTCCCGGGCGCGCTCGAGATCAGCGACACAGTCAATATCAAGACCGCTCACGCTCGATAGCTGCAGCGTCATGGCGCCATCCTTGATGCTGTTGAACACCGCCTTGGCGCCGCAATCGCCGGTCAGTTCGGAGAGGGCTTGAAACAAATCGCGCTTGAACAAAGCCGGCGGGCTTCGCGTCTCTTCGCATGTCGTCATGATTGACCGTACGGATGGATGGCAGGCCTGGCGCAACATTTCGGCAATGTGCGCAGATGGAACGCG
Organism: Pseudomonadota bacterium; assembly: GCA_039188075.1. GTDB lineage: Bacteria > Pseudomonadota > Alphaproteobacteria > Caulobacterales > Hyphomonadaceae > Henriciella. The sequence continues at coordinate 2,029 of JBCCZH010000459.1, read as the reverse complement.
CGGCATGTCGCCCAGCAGGATGACAATTTGATCGATATCGTCACTGGGTTCGAGGGCGCGAAGCGCAGCTGCGATAGAGTGGGCCTGACCCTCGCTTGCCTTGTCATTGATGATCACAGTCCAACCCGATTGCTCGAGAATATCCGTGCGGGCCTTATCGCCAGGCGAGACGACCGCGATGGCCTGACCAGGCGCATGTGAGTCGAGTAACCTGGCGGTATAATGCAGAACGGGCTGACCATCCAGATCGGCGAGAAGTTTATCGCCAGATTCAAACCGGCTCGACGCCCCGGCGGCTAACAAGACAAAGGCCGTGCGGGATTCATCGCGCGCGGGAATTTGTTTCGCTGCGTTGATAATTTCTGCCAGCGTCGAGAGCGCAATCGAGGACGCATCCCGCAGCGAGGGGACCAGTCCAATCGGGCCGTGAATCCGAGTAATTTGAAGCTCCGATAATCCGGCCTCGCGCAGGGCCTCACACCGATTGGCATGGGTGCGGCGACTGCCGACAGCGCCAATGTAAAAGGCTGGCCCACTGACCGCTTGTGCGAGTAAAGGTGTTTCCAGGTCACGATCGTGGAAGAGCAGGATGAAGGCGGTCCACGGGTCGTCTGTCATATCGGGCAATGCATTGACGGTGGTGAGCTTTTGGACATTGCTCAAACCCAGCTCAGCTGCCTGCTGAATGTCGTCCTCATCCATCAATTGGAGGCGCGTTTCGTATCCTGCTGCCTGACTAATCGTCGCCAAAGCCAGAGCGTCGGCGCCGCGACCCGCAATTCGCAGACGAATAGGCGGCTGATAATCAAACCGCAGCGCATCCGAGCGATCCCGGACATACGCAAGCTTTCCATCGGATGACAGGTAAACCGAGACTCGCTGCCGTTTTGCCAGCGTATCCGTCAGGTCTTGAATGAGGGCTTCGTCTGGCGCCGGACATATCGCGACTTCAATTGCGCCGCCGCAGGGCAGGGGCAAGTCAACGAAAGGCGATCCGGCCCCGTAGCGCAAGGATCGAGCCGCACCGACTCGCATCGCATCACGCGTCTGTAGAACGACATCCGCATCAATACACCCGCCCGAGATATAGCCAAAACTCGTAGTGTCGCTCACCGCTAATAAGGCACCGGGCGCGCGCACGGCCCCGCCTTCCGTCGTGGTGATAATGACCAGGGCGCAGGGTTGCCCGTCCGCCTGCCATTCACTTAGGCGTTGCAACACATGGAAAGGATGTTCGCCAGTTGTCAGAAGGGCCGTCATGCAAATCGTTATAAATTACCATTTATAGCGCGGCCAGTCTATTTCTTGAGGAATTTGTTGAATGCCTCGAGCGATGCGTGGCTGTTCTTGTTCGCGCCACCGCATATCTCTTTGTACAGTGAGAGGACGAGACGCCCCATCTCCGTCACCTGTGCGCCACCCCCATCCGCGCCCCCGGTCTGGGTTTCGACGATGGACTCGGAAAATGTCTCATTCATTTGTTCGATGAGTTTCAAAGCGCGGGGGTAAGACATGTTCAATTGCCTGGCCGCGGCATTGATCGATCCGGACTCCAGCAAACCCTCGAGCAACGCGGCCTTGCCCGGCCCGAAGCGCAGACCATTCGGGAAATCAATGCGGAGACTGAGTTTCGGGGAATCCTGGGTCATAAGTGTGCGATTATCTCGTCTCGGATCTTGGAGATAGCTTGATCGCCATTGATCCGAATGACGTTTTCAGGCGGGGTCAGACTGGCCAATTGGGATTCAATCAGCTCTGGCGGCATAAAGTGATTTTGACGTGCCCGTATTCGACGCTCAAGCACCTCTTGCGGAAGATCGATAAGCCACCATTGGCATAAGCGTAATGTTTCATCGCGCAGCCGGGATTGGACATAAGGCGTCAGCGCCGAACAGGCTAACACGACAGCCGGAGAAGGGGTGGTCTTGATGGTGTTTATCAAACTATCAAGCCAGGCTGCGCGATCCTGGTCCGTCAGCGGCGTGCCTTTACTCATCTTGTCGACGTTTTCGCGTGGATGATGATCATC
>JBCCZH010000458.1:0-2434 GCA_039188075.1 Pseudomonadota bacterium | reverse complement strand
TTTTGTCATCTATCATAAATGAGACTCCCGGATCTATTAACCAAACTCTATATCTTCCAAGTCAAAACGTAATCCTTCAACCGTTACGTGCAAGGAGCTGCCTGAAATGGGGACCGCCAAAACCTTTATGCTACTCGCTGCTTTGACAGCCTTGTTCATGGCAGTGGGATATCTGGTTGGTGGCGCCATGGGAATGGGCATTGCCTTTGTCATTGCTGGCGGCTTGAACCTGTTTTCCTACTGGAATGCCGACAAGATTGTCTTGCGCATGCAAGGTGCGCGACAAGTGGATGAGCAGGATCGCAGCCCTGTGATCCGTACATTTGTCAATGACACCAGGGCGCTGGCAAACTCGGCCGGCATGCCTGAACCGAAAATCTACATTATCGAAACCGAACAGCCGAACGCGTTCGCCACCGGTCGCAATCCTCAGAACGCGGCCGTCGCAGCGACCACGGGCCTGCTCAATCTTTTGTCACGTGAGGAAACCGCAGGCGTGATGGCGCACGAACTTGCCCATGTGCAGAACCGCGACACGCTGACCATGACCGTCACGGCAACGATTGCGGGTGCGATTGGCATGCTGGCAAATTTCGCTCTGTTCTTCACCAATCGCGAACGCGGTGGTCTGATTACCGGCATCGCCATCATGATCTTCGCGCCCATGGCAGCGGGTCTGGTGCAGATGGCGATCAGTCGTTCTCGCGAGTATGAAGCCGACAAGCGCGGCGCCGAGATTTGTGGCAACCCGCTCTGGCTCGCCTCAGCGCTCGCCAAGATCGATCGCGGCGCGCGCGCAACCATTAATCGGCGGGCCGAACAAAACCCGGCCATGGCGCACATGTATATCATGAACCCACTGGCGGGCCGCCGCGGCGACAGTCTGTTCTCGACGCATCCAGCAACCCAGAATCGTATTGAATCGCTGCGCCGTCTGGCCGCCGAAATGGGCGTGGAACCAACCAGTGTCCAGCCGCGCCGCGCCGCAGGACCCTGGGGGTGAGCGGCGCCAAAGCGCGACTCGCGGCAGCCCAATTGATCATGACGGTGCTGGAAGAGCGCCGAACGCTGGACGAGACACTCTCACAGTCGGAAACGTTTGACAGCCTCAGCGGCTCTGACCGCGGGTTTGCCCGAGCCATGGCGAGCGCCGCCTTGCGGCAGCTGGGACGCATAGACCTCGGCCTGGCGCCCTTCCTGGACCGCCCTCTGGAGACAGCACCGCCACCGTCACGCGCCTTGTTGCGGATCGGCGCGGCGCAGGCCTGGCTGCTGGAGACCCCCGACCATGCAGTGGTTGGCGAGACGGTATCAGCCGCCAAACTGTGGCCGCGCGCACAGCGAGCCACGGGATTTCTGAACGCGGTCTTGCGCAAGGTCGTGGCCAATCGCGAGGCCTTCGACGCTGCGCCGATGGACGCGCTTTGGCCCGACTGGCTCCGCACACTCGCGATACAAGGACTGGGCGCCAAAGCTGCGTCAGCACTAGCAACGGCGCAGACGAAACTACCGGAGACCTATCTCACCCCCAAACACGGAGATGCCACGGCTTTGGCCAACTCCGTCTCCGGCGACGTGGTGGCCGGATATTCGGTCAAGATCGACTCCGCCGCGATTGAGTCCATTCCTGGCTTTGAGGCCGGTGAATGGTGGGTGCAGGATGTGGCCGCCACGCTGCCAGCGCGGCTGCTCAAGGCGGGCACGGGTGCCACCGTTCTCGACATTTGCGCGGCGCCGGGTGGCAAGACCCTGCAGCTAGCAGCAACAGGCGCATCTGTGACCGCAATCGATCGGTCCAAGCCGCGCCTGAAACGACTCAAGCAAAACCTCTGGCGGACAGGGTTCAAGGGACAGGTGGAGGTCGTCACGGCGGACGCCACGAGCTGGTCACCGCCCGCCCCGGTCGACAAGATCCTGCTCGACGCCCCCTGTTCCGCGCTCGGCACCTTGCGGCGTCACCCGGAAGGGGCCTGGATCAAATCATTGGAAGATGTGACCCGGTTTCCCGGCATTCAGACGCGCTTGCTGGAAGCCAGCGTGAACATGCTAAAACCTGGCGGGCAATTGGTTTATTGCGTCTGCTCACCGTTCCCGCATGAAGGGGTGGACGTGGTCAACGAGGTCTTGAAAACCGCGCCAGCGAAACGCGATCCGATCGACCCCAGCGAAATTCCCGGTTTTGAGGCCGGCCTGACGACGCTTGGGGATGTATTAACCCTACCCAATGGTGAATTTGGGCATGATGCCTTCTATATCGCGCGCCTGAAGCGTGAATCCTGACAAAATTGTCATGAAAACAGACCATTTTGCCCCAATGATGCCTTTTCGGGTTCATAGGGAGTTCACCTGATCTGCGGCACACTCTCGCCAGATTATTATCGTGCGGAAGGAGCACACCCAAATGACACATACTGTTTCTGCCATTCAGGCACCG
>JBCCZH010000457.1:0-2437 GCA_039188075.1 Pseudomonadota bacterium | reverse complement strand
GTTTGATGACGAATACTGGGCCAGGACCGATGAGACCGGCGACTGGCCGGAAGCCTTTTGTGATGCGATGGCGGAAGGCGGCTGGCTCGGCATTGCGTTTCCGGAAGAATATGGCGGCGCAGGCCTCGGCCTGACCGAAGCGGCCCTGATGATGCAGACCGTGACCCGGTCCGGCGCCGGTTATTCGGGCGCCTCGGCCATTCACCTCAATATTTTCGGCCCCAAACCGCTCGAAAAGTTCGGCAATGATGAGCAGAAACAGGAAAACCTGCCCAAGATCATCTCGGGTCAGGAAAAGATGTGTTTCGCCGTGACTGAACCCAATTCCGGGCTCGACACATCCTCGCTTGAGACAAAGGCCGAGCGGACCAATTCTGGCTATACGATCAATGGCCGCAAGATCTGGACAACCGGTGCCCAGCGCGCCGACAAGATCCTGATCATCGCCCGGACGACACCCAAGGACCAGTGCGCCAAGCCTTATCTGGGCCTGTCGCTTTTCTATACCGATCTTGATCGCGGCAAGATTGAAGCCAATCCAATCCCGAAAATGGGCCGCAAGGCGGTCGAGTGTAACACGCTCTTCATCGACGGTCTGGAAGTGCCGAAAGAACATCTGATCGGAGAAGAGGGGGCCGGGTTCAAATATCTGATCCAGGGCCTTAACCCGGAACGTGTCCTGTTTGCGGTCGAGAGTATCGGGCTTGGCTTTGCCGCGCTGGAAAAGGCGACCACTTATGCCAATGAACGCGTCGTGTTCGGGCGGCCGATTGGACAGAACCAGGGCATCGCGCATCCGCTTGCCAAGGCCTGGGCGGAACTCAGCGCTGCTGAATTACTCGCTTATAAAGCCGCGGCTCTGTTCGATCAGGGCCAGGAGTGCGGCGCCGAGGCCAATGCTGCGAAATATCTCGGCACAGAAGCCGGTTTCAATGCTTGTGAGACCGCCGTGCTGACACATGGCGGCATGGGGTATGCGCGCGAGTATCATGTCGAGCGCTATATGCGCGAAGCCATGCTGGCCCGGATTGCCCCGGTCAGCCGGGAAATGATCCTGAACTTTATTGCCGAGCGCGTTCTGGGCTTGCCGAAAAGCTATTAGTCCAGCGGCGATTCATAGACCATGAATTCCCAATCATTCTGGTACGGGTCGGAATAGTCACCGCTCGCATCCAGGGTTGGGTTTGGAATATAGGCCCAGGCCGCGCGCCCTTCGCCCAGATAGACCATTTCATCCATGCTGCCCCAACCCGAATCGACCATTTCGACGGGCTCGGTCAGGCGATTGCCTTCGGCGTCGATTTCCATCAGGTAATAGGCTTTCGGATGCAGCGTATGCTTGCCTGAGAACCGCTTCAGGGATGTGCCATCACTCATGCATTGAAACTTCGCCCAGCCGAGCAGGAAGCGGCCATTTTTCAGGTCGGTCAGCTGCGGCGCGCCGAGCATGCAATCATCATCCTCGACAATCCATTTTACGCGCTGCACCAGTCCATCAATCTCATTGCGGCCATTGGCGCCAATATGCTGGATCCCGATCTTGGTCAGTTCATGGGCCGTATAGTCGCCGCCCCAGAAGCCACCCCGAAACGCCGGATAGTTTGAGCGGCCATTATTATAGTACCACTCTTCCATATAGATACGTTCACACGGTTCGCCCCAGGCCCAGTCGCACGCCTCGACGCCGCGTTCCGGCCGGCCGCGCTCAATGGCCAAATTTTCCTCGACCTGAATGAAGGCGGCATAGTCAGGGTCGCCTTCGGGAATGAGATCTGTACCAACCAGGGCGACGATCGAACGGTCATCCTCAATCGGAATGACCTTATGGCCGCCGCCATTGGTCACCGCACCACTATTCGAGGCGACGATGAAATTTTCATAGCCTTCGAAAATCGTGGATGAAGTTTCCATTTTCACGGCGATGGCGCCCTTGTTCTGAGCTTGCCAGTATTTGGCGCCATCTGTCGTGCACAGCGTGCCGAAATGGCCGCTGAAGGGATTGTAGAAGACCCGCATGTGCAGCACGTGTCCGCCGCCGCAGCCCCAGGTCCAGCCGCGCTCACGATTGCTATTGTTCGGATCGTCCGGATTCAAGCGCCAGCCATCCCGATCAACGATCATCAGCGCGCCGCTCTTGTGACGGCCACCGCCATTGTCGAAGGAATTGGTGGTGAAGGCAGCGCCATAGACATCCTGCGTCTCGGAATATGCGAGTGTGGTGGCTGCGAGCTGCTGACCGCCCACCGCCTTGTGGATCACATAGCGATCCGGCTCGCTGCTCAGCGATACGCCATCCCATTCGAGCAGCCAGACTTCGCCATTATACTTGTAGGCGTTCTGACGGTTGGATGGATCGATGTTGGAATTGTTGTCGACTTGCGACTCATTGTTGGGCTGATCGATGCGGGAATAGGGATATTCCTCGACCAGATCCTTG
>JBCCZH010000456.1:0-2437 GCA_039188075.1 Pseudomonadota bacterium | reverse complement strand
GTCGGCCTGGACCTTGATATTGTACGCTGCCAAAGCCGCCATGTCGGACTCGCTCGCCTCGCCGAACTGGGCCGAGCGAAACAGGGCGCCGGTGCGAATGGACCGTCCACCCGCGCCCTGATAGCCGCCAAAGTCCCGGAAGTTTCGAATACTCTCAAACGTCTTTACGCGATCCTGCATGCTTGAGCTCCTGAGCGTCCTGCCGCTGAACTAGGGCGAAACCTGCGGGGCGTCCACGCTGACGCAAGGCAAGCCGGAGCGGATGGGTTCAGTTGAAGACATCAACATCGTGTCGGCCTGTATAAGCCAGCTCGCGATAGATCGCGGCTGTCAGATAGATACTGATCAGAGAAGTGATGACATCCGTCAGCGACTCAAAAGCCAGCAATGGGCCAGGTGCGCCATCTTCACTGCTCAATCCAACCATGAGCAGGAAAATGATCAGGACAACAAGTCCTACCAGATAAATCATGTAAGCACCCAGCACCGGCCAGAAATGCGGGCGAACATAGTCAAAGCTCGACCTCAAGGCATCCGTCGGTCCTTTATTCTCGGCCAGCATGACCGGCAGGGAGACGGCCCATAATACGGCCAGGGCAATGCCTGGTAGAATGAGCATCACAAATCCGGCGATAATCCCGATATTAGCCAGAATGGTCAGAACCAGCAGCGCTGGATAGCGGCGACTTACTTCGCCCATGACCTGCATGGGACCGTCGCCAAAATCACTCAGCGCGACCAGATAAAACACGCCAATGAAGAACGGATCGAGCAACATCGTCGTACTGAACAGGCCGAGGCCCTGATTGAGCCCCAGCATGTGATCGAGCGCGTACAGCGCAAATGTTGCCAGCACCCAGAAGGCGGCAAAGCGCATGATCCGCAATCCGTCGCGATTCAGCAGCCACCACCAGCCAGTCAGGACCCGACCGAGATCAAATGAAGTCGGCGATGCGCTCATCAGCGGAATGGCGGTTCATCAAAGGCGCGCAGTTTCCGGCTGTGCAGTTTGGCATCGCCGCTGGCAAGCTTCTCCAGTGTCGCCACCCCGATCTGCAAATGCTGACCGATCGATTTCTCATAGAATTTATTGGCCGCCCCGGGCAGCTTGATCTCACCATGCAGCGGCTTGTCCGAGACGCAGAGCAGAACCCCATAGGGCACCCGCAAGCGAAACCCGTTGGCCGCGATGGTGGCACTTTCCATATCGATCGCGATCGCCCGTGACTGGTTGAACCGCCGGGCGCTGTCAGAGAAGCGGAGCTCCCAATTGCGGTCGTCCGTGGTCACGACGGTCCCTGTGCGCAGACGCTTTTTCAGCGCCTCGCCTGTATCGCCCGTGACCTCAGCGGAGGCTTCCTGCAGCGCCATTTGGACTTCGGCAATGGGCGGGATCGGGATATCCGGAGACAGGACATCGTCGAGCACATGATCATCCCGAAGGTAAGCGTGGGCCAGAACATAGTCGCCAATCGCCTGGCTGTGACGCAGACCGCCACAATGACCGACCATGATCCAGCATTCCGGACGCAGGACGGCTAGGTGGTCGGTAATCGTCTTCGCATTGGATGGCCCAACGCCAATATTGACGAGCGTAATCCCAGACCCGTTCTCGGCCGTCAGGTGATAAGCCGGCATCTGGAAGCGCCGCCAGGGCGCATTGTCGATCTGGGCCCGCGCATTTTCGGTCGACTTGTCGACCACCAGGCCGCCAGCGACGGAAAGCTGTTGATATCGGCCACCAGAGCGTAGCTGGTCCAGGCCCCAGTCGACAAAGGCGTCGACATAGCGATGGTAATTGGTGAACAGCAAATAGCGCTGAAAATGCGCCACCGGCGTTCCGGTATAGTGTTGCAAACGCTTGAGTGAAAAGTCGGTCCGCGGGCCATCGAACAGCGCCAGCGGTCGATGATCGAAGGGCTCGTAGAGTTCGCCGTCCGCGATCTCATCACCAATATCGCTGAGTTCCGGGGCCGGGAACCATTTGGCCAGTTCAGCCGGGTTGATTTCATCCAGTCCGCTGGCCTGCCCCTGTTCCCAGACATAGGCGTACGGGATTTCGGCGACAGAGCGTTTGACCTCCACCTCAATGTCATAGTCGCGCAGAAGCGGCTCAAGCTGTTCGATCAGATAATGCCGATAGAATTCCGGCTGGGTCACCGTGGTGGAATAGGTGCCTGGCTCCGACATTTTGCCGAAGGCCCGGGATATTGGCGGCGGCGGACCATCCGGATTGTAGCGGATGATCAGTTCGGGATAGCAAAATGCGCCATTGGCCCGGGCGTCCGGATCCGGTGTCTTGCCTTCATGCAGATAGTCTTGCAGCGCGGCGCAAAGGGCCTCGACTGACTGGGAGTAGAGCTTTTCCAGCTCGCTGATAATGTCTTTTGGATTTTTTAGTTTTGTCATGGCCTCCTTTGGCGCAAACGCGCGGCAG
>JBCCZH010000455.1:0-2445 GCA_039188075.1 Pseudomonadota bacterium | reverse complement strand
TTCACCGACCGATCGAACGAAATATCCGGCGACTGGTTCCTTGTGATGATCCGGCGCGGACGTTCAATCTGAACCTCTGTCCGCAGGGGCGGAAGTTCTTCTTCCAGATCCCAGCCATCGCTTTCGACCACTTTCGAGAACGTCTCAAATCGCCCTGCGCGGTTGCTGTCAGTTCCCCGCCCGCGCGGGCGTGTATGGAGTGGATCCGGCATGCCGCAAAAATAGAACATTTAGAGAACATTTACCAGTCACAACTGGTTCGTTTGTACATCTGCTGCCGGAAAACCGTCCGACATCGTCGGTCTGAGCGCTGGCCATGTCGCTATTGGCTAACATTTTTTCTCGCTTTCGACCCATCAAGCAGTCAGTATCAAAAGGTCCGGTACAAGGAAGTCAGCCATGTCCGAGGAAGAAGACGACATCATTCTCGCGGAACTGCCAGACGACGAACTCGTCCAGCAGATGTTTGACGATCTCTACGATGGCCTGAAGGAAGAGATAGAAGAAGGCGTGACCATCCTTCTGGATCGCGGATGGATGCCCTATCGTGTGCTGACCGAAGCGTTGGTGGGCGGAATGACGATTGTCGGGAACGACTTTCGCGATGGCATCCTTTTCGTGCCCGAAGTTCTGCTTGCTGCCAACGCCATGAAAGGCGGCATGGCCATCCTGAAGCCGCTTTTGGCCGAAACCGGCGCCCCGCGTGTGGGCAAGATGGTCATCGGGACCGTGAAGGGCGACATCCACGATATCGGCAAGAACCTGGTCAGTATGATGATGGAAGGCGCCGGTTTCGAAGTCGTGGATCTTGGCATCAACAATGCCGTCGAATCCTATCTTGAAGCCCTTGAGACGGAAGAGCCCGACATACTGGGAATGTCCGCCCTTCTGACGACCACAATGCCCTACATGAAGGTCGTGATCGACACGATGGTCGAACAGGGTATTCGCGACGACTACATCGTGCTGGTCGGTGGTGCGCCGCTCAACGAAGAGTTCGGCAAGGCGATCGGAGCCGATGCCTATTGCCGTGATGCTGCCGTGGCGGTGGAAACCGCCAAGGAATTCGTTGCGCGCAAACATAACCAGATGGCCGCCAGCTGATCTCGGGCGGTCGCGAGAAACCCTAAAATTCCACAGATCGGCGGTTTGCCGCTGAATTGTCTCGCGCTCAGCGCCAATCGCCATGCTATGGCCACATTTGCCCGTATATCCTTCTGCATCGCAGGTATGGGGCCCATTATGGGTAACGAACGATTGACAATGATGTTCGGAACAGTTGCTGCAAGCGCCGGGATCGCGCTCTGGATGTCGATCATGGCGCAGGCGGCGTTTCAGGTGCCGGTCGTCGGTTTTCTGGCGCTGATCCCTGCCGCGCTGGTCGTGTTTGTCGTCGCGAAATCCCTGACGGGATCGCACGAGGACCGCGACTGTCCCGACCTCTTTATCTGACGCAGACCGGACATCTAAAGTCGCCGCAGCGCTTGACCGCTTGGTCCCGCTAGCGCAAGCCTTCTGCCATGAGCTTTGATGACGCAGACCTGACCGAGCGTGGTATGCAAACGGCCGCCGCCGATGTGCGGCCTGGTCGTCTGCTTCTTTTGGCCTGCGGTGCCCTGGCGCGCGAAATCCTGGCGCTCAAACAGGCGAACGGATGGAACCACGTCGATCTGACCTGCCTGCCGGCAAAACTTCACAACCGGCCGGACCAGATACCGGATGCGGTGGAAGAAGCGGTGCTGAAACACCGCGAAACCTACGATCGCATTTTTGTGGTGTACGCCGATTGCGGCACCGGCGGACTGCTGCAGCAAAGATGCCAGGCGCTGGGGGTGGAGATGATCGAGGGCCCCCATTGCTATGCATTCTATGACGGGCTTGAGATATTCGACCGAAACGCCGAACACGAGATCACCGCCTTTTACCTGACGGACTTTCTGGTCCGGCAGTTCGATACCTTGATCTGGCGCGGCATGAAGCTCGACCGCCATCCCGAGTTGCGGGATATGTTCTTCGGCAACTACACGACCGTGATATATCAGGCCCAGACCGACGATCCGGCCTTAAGCAAAAAGGCAGAGGAAGCGGCGGACCGACTGGGTCTGCGCTATGAAAGGCGATTTACAGGTTACGGCGATCTTGCGCGCGCGCTGACGCGCGCAAGTTCTGTGTCAGGCTGACAGAAGTCCGATCTCGACCAGCGCATTGTAGGTCTTCGCAGCGGTCTGTTTCAGCGCTTTCTTCTTGCCTTCGTCCATGACTGCATTTCCGGCCAGATAGGCGGCCAGCGTGGGCAGTTGGGTCTCGATCAGCCCCGCATGGTGGCTGTTGACATAGAAACGGTCCTTGCGGAACGCATTTCCCACAACGTTCTCACGATACTTTGACGCGCCAAGCTTGTTGCCGTTCTTGTCCGAAAAGGCCAGGCGGATATCAGCGTAGATT
>JBCCZH010000454.1:0-2455 GCA_039188075.1 Pseudomonadota bacterium | reverse complement strand
CGAGCTCTTTCATCAGGCGCAAAGGCAATTCGGTATGCTCTTTCATCGGCACCATGACATTCTCGCGCACAGTCAGGTTCGAGAACAGCGCGCCATCCTGAAACATGATGCCCCAGAGGCGTTGCAGCGCCGAATGATCTTCCGATTGCAGATGGATCACGTCTTCGCCAAACACGTGCACCTCGCCCGCCGCGGGTGTTTTCAGGCCGACAATGGCGCGCAACAGAACCGACTTGCCGGTCCCGGATGGCCCGATCACGCCCAGGACTTCGCCCTTGCGCACATCGAGGTCGAGATTTTCATGCACGACATGCGTGCCATAAGCGGTCTTCAGACCGCGTACCTTGATGGCGACCTCACTCATATCCCCAGCTCCATATAGAGGATGGCGAAGAGGGCATCGATGACGATGATCGAGAACAGGGCCTGAACCACGGATTTGGTTGTGTGATGGCCGAGCGACTGAACGCTGCCACCGACCTCAAGCCCTTGCCGGCACCCGATCAGCGCGATGGCCAGACCAAAGACCGGCGCCTTGGACATGCCGATCCAGAACTGGTCAATCGGGACGCTGTCCTGCATCCGGTTGAAAAAGACGGTCGGATTAATGTCGAGGACCAGCCAGCCCACGGTCATGCCGCCCGCAATCGCGGTCAGCATGCCGATAAAGGTCAGGACGGGAACCATAATCATCATGGCCAGCACGCGCGGCGCGACGATGACATGCATCGGATCGAGGCCGAGCGTCTGCATGGCATCAATCTCCTGGCGCATCTTCATCGCACCGATTTGCGCCGTGAAGGCCGAATTGGTCCGGCCGGCAATGATGATCGCAACCAGCACGCCGCCCAATTCCCGCAACACACCGAACCCGACCAGCTCAACCACAAATATGGTCGCGCCGAACTGTTCCAGCGTCGTTGCGCCAATGAAGGCAACCACCATGCCGACAAAGAAGCTCAGAAAGGCAATGATCGGCACGGCGTCCAGTCCGGCATCTTCCATGACCGACACCAGCGCCGTCCAGCGCATCCTGGCCGGCCGCCAGACGACGGTTGAGATGGCCAGCAGCGTCGCGCCGAGGAATGACAGTGATTCCAGCGTTTCCTGCCACATATGTTCGGCATTGCGCCCGGTCCGCTCAAGCAGATCGACGAAGCCATGTCCCTCTTCCTGGACTGGCGGCGCATGCTCTTCCTGCGTGGCCAGGGTCCGCGCTTGCGATAACAGGGCGAGCGCTTCAGGCGTGGCGCCGGTGATCGTGGGCTCGCTCGCGGCGAAGCCACGTAACACCCGGTCAATCAGGAAAGCGCCGGCCGTATCGACCGCATCCAGGCCGCTAAGATCCAGTTCCGCCAGGGCGGTTTCAGCGTTTTCATCCGCCAAAAGACGCAGCGCCGCATCCTGGTCTGCCAGCGATGTAACCACCCATGCGCCCTGCAGCACCAGCCGCGGGCGGTCGCCCCCAAAAAATTCAAACGCAGGGGCCAAGGATTGTTCACCTGGTCTCAACACTATTTACCTTAACCCATCAGCGTTTAAGACGGCCCCCAGACTGTCATTCAAATTTTACCAATCCGGCAAAGACTTCATCCATGCGCCAGATGACCATCACCCCTGTTTCTTCGCCTTTAAAGGCGGCTTTTGCAATCTCGCGCGGCGCCAAATCGACCGCGGAGACTGTGGTTGTGGAGCTGATTGATGGCGAACACCGGGGGCGCGGCGAATGCGTGCCATATGCCCGATATAATGAAAGCCGGGTCAGCGTCGTGGCGCAACTCTCGGGCGTCGAGAAAGCGGTGCAGGAAGGGTTAACGCGGGGCGATTTGCAAAAACGCATGCCGGCCGGCGCAGCGCGATGCGCGCTGGATTGCGCGATGTGGGACCTCGAAGCCAAGCAATCCGGCCAGCCCGTCTGGGCTCTGGCCGGTCTGCCGGAGCCGATATCGCTGCCAACGACGATGACCATTAGCCTGGATGAGGCCGAGGCCATGGCCAGTGCCGCAAAAGCGACGTCGGCCAAAATCCTCAAGCTGAAACTGGGCAGCCCGGATGATATGGCGCGCGTCGAAGCGGTGCGCCGCTCCCGGCCGGATGCGAAACTGGTGCTGGATGGCAATGAAGGCCTGTCGCCGGATGAGTTTCCCAAACTCGCCGCCCAAGCCGCTGATCTGGGCGTCGTTCTTATCGAACAGCCCTTTGCGGTCGGCCAGGACGAAGCGCTGACGCGCCGCCCGGGCCATGTCGCGATTTGCGCCGATGAGAGCGTGCACACGCGAAATGATATTCAGGGGCTCGCCCGGAAATATGACGCGATCAATATCAAACTCGACAAGGCAGGTGGCCTGACCCATGCGCTGGTCATGATGGAAGAAGCACGAAAGTGCGGCATGGCCACCATGATTGGCTGTATGGTGGCAGGCTCGCTCAGCATGGCGCCGGCGCTACTGCTTGG
>JBCCZH010000453.1:0-2455 GCA_039188075.1 Pseudomonadota bacterium | reverse complement strand
TGTTTGCTGCTCGGCTGGTGCGGGGCATCCAATCCGGACAATGCGATCATTCCAATGGGTGAAGACAAGCTGCTGGTAAGCTATACAGACTCAGCGGGTCTCGAAGGCCAGCGCACGTTTGAAGACTATGCGCCAGCGGCCCAGTTCCGGGATGAGCAAGTGGCTGCGGGCGGTGTCGCCTCTCTCGCGATCCAGAAGGCACCGGCCTTCACTTTCAAGCACCTGTCGCAGATCCTGACGGCCTATTACTTCGCCTTCTTCCTGCTGATCCTGCCAGTCCTTGGCCTCAGAGAGCGTCCGAAAGGCGAGCCGGATTCCATTCACCACTCCGTTCTTGGACATAATGCGCCGGCAGCGGCGCCAGCCGAATAAGGAAATCACGGATATGAAACTTTTCCGTCCTCTCCTCCTTGGTCTTGGCGCGATGGCTCTTGGACTGACAGCCCATGCCGCGGGCGGTGCGAAACATGCTCATGGCCCAGAAGAGGGTTGGTCTTTCGCCAAAGTGCCAGCCGGCCAGATGGACAAGGAAAGCGTCCAGCGCGGCTTTCAGGTCTATCAGGAAGTCTGTTCTTCCTGCCATGGCATGAAACTCCTGTCTTACCGTAATCTCGGTGAGCCAGGCGGGCCGTTCTATTACGACCAGTATCCCAACGCCAATGACAATCCGCTGGTCAAAGCGATTGCGGCGGAGATTGAAATTCTCGATCCAAATCCGGACGAGAATGGTGACCCGGTGTATCGCCCGGCCATCCCGGCTGATACATTCCGTTCGCCTTACCCGAATGACAATGCGGCCAAGGCCGCCAATGGGGGCGCCCTGCCACCAGACCTGTCAGTCATTACCAAAGCCCGCGGCCATGGCGCTGAAGGCGAAGGTGCGTCTTACGTCTATTCCCTGATGACGGGATATAAGGATGACAAGATCAAGACCAAGGTTGGCGATGATGGCCTGAACGTCAATTATCTCGAATTTGATGAGGATGAGACGGTCGGAACCCTGACCCAGCCAACGGGCTTGTATTACAATCCTTACTTTGCCGGTGACACGACCCCACAATGGGATGGCGACCCGCGCCACGCCCCTTATGGCGGTTTCCTGGCCATGGCCCCGCAACTGCCGGAAGGCCGTGTCGAATATATTGATGGCACTGAGGCGACCACGTCTCAAATGGCTTATGATGTCGCCAATTTCCTGCAATGGGCAGGTGACCCGAAACAGGGCCAACGCAAATCGCTAGCGCTGCCAGTGATTCTGTATCTGGTCCTGTTGGCGATCCTGCTCTGGTTCTCATACAAGCGGATCTGGAGAAACGTGGACCACTAAGCCAACAACACAGTCTAGTGAATTGACGACCCCGCTCTGGCTTGCTCCAAGGGCGGGGTTTTCGGTTTAGGAGTTCCGCAATGTCAAAATGGGTAATCGGCGTGATCGGTGGGTCGGGTCTGTATGAAGTTGATGGCCTCGAACAAGCGGAATCGGTGACGCTGACAACCCCCTGGGGGGATCCTTCAGATGCGCTGGTGCAAGGTCGTATCGGGTCCGTCGAATTCGTCTTTCTGCCCCGCCATGGCAAGGGCCACCGGCTGACGCCGACCACCGTGCCTTATCGGGCCAATATCGATGCGCTGAAGCGGCTCGGCTGTACCGACATCTTGTCCATCTCCGCCTGTGGCTCGCTGCAGGAGCCGTATGCGCCGGGCGAATTCGTGATGGTCGACCAGTTCATCGATCGGACTTTCGCGCGCGACAAGACCTTTTTCGGACCCGGCATGGTGGCGCATGTCTCGGTCGCTGATCCGGTTTGCGGGCGGCTGTCGCAACTCGCAGGGGATGCGGCTGAAGCCGCGGGTGCCAGGGTCCATCGCGGCGGCACCTATCTCGCTATGGAAGGTCCGCAATTCTCGTCCCGCGCTGAAAGCCATATGTACCGCGCCTGGGGCTGTGATGTGATTGGCATGACCAATATGCCGGAAGCCAAACTCGCGCGCGAGGCAGAGCTGCCTTATGCGACGATGGCCATGGTTACCGATTATGATTGCTGGCGCGCCGACGAAGCGCATGTCGAAGTCACCAATGTGCTGGAAGTGATGGCGGCCAACACGGCCAAGGCCAAGGCCGCGATCGGTCAGCTGGCGTCAGCCTTGCAGGACACGCCGCGCACGCCGTCGCCCCAAGGCATCGAAACCTGCCTCGATTATGCATTGATCACCGCGCCAGACGCCCGTGACCCGGCCATTCTGGCCAAGCTGGATGCTGTGGCGGGACGTGTCCTCAAAGCCTAGCTGTCGAGATTCCGCCACACGCAATGACAAAAGGCAGGGCGTCACAGAAGAGTCACCTTGCGACTCACGCGGCCTTCGTCTTTATGCGAGGGCAGGTGCTAATGGGCGAAGGCGGCTGACTCATGAAACTGATTTCCTGCAATGCAAATCGACCTCTATCAGAGGCGAT
>JBCCZH010000452.1:0-2461 GCA_039188075.1 Pseudomonadota bacterium | reverse complement strand
GTCAGCTTCGAGGTCGACATAGAACGCGTAGCTCGACTGGCTGTTCGTGCTTGACGCGGTAAAGCCGCCAAAGCCGTTCGAACTGGACGAGAAGCCCTGGTCCGCGAGCGGGCCAAGTGCGAATGAGGCCGGGTCACCTGCGGTGATTTCGAACTCTTCTTCGCGATACTGGGTCCCGAACGCAATGTTCAGATCAGAAGCCAATCCGTCCACCGGCAGCGCGTAGCTGAAATCGGCATCAAGGATGGTTTCGGTTTGCTGATAGGCCCCTGGCTCAAAGTCACGTGGCGTGTTCGGGCCAAGCGAGGCGTTGATCGTATTGCGGATGAAGAACTCGGATTTGCTTGAGCCGTGAACGGCGCTGAAATCATAGTTCAAACCGGAACCGAGATTGAAGACCCCCCGGACACCACCAGCGATCGACCAATCTGTATTGTCGCCACCAAAGCGCGGCACGAAACCACTCGGAATGGTTTCAACAAAAGAGAAACAGTTTGGATCGGCGGTCACTTGCGCCAGGATGGTCGGGTCTGCAATCAGACCGCCGCCTTCCGTCAGCGGAATACCGGCCGGGCACGCCCCGCCTGTGCCGACACCATCAAGGTCACCGACCAAGATTGAGGCAACACCTGTTGGATCCGCCAATCCGGTCGTTGGATCAACCGTTGGGCCGGCATAGACACCGCCACGATTGGTCGGGTTCCGGAAGAAGAAACCGCCTTCAACGGTCCGCTGGGCATAATTACCGAAGGCGTAAAGCTCGGTATTCTCACCAATGTCCAGGCCGGAATTGAAAAACAGTTTGAAATTGTCCTTCACGTCAGGCTGGCCCCAGTATTGAGGCACTTCATCCGTATAGGTGTTGATGGTGCGGAAATCGGCAACGGCTGTGTTGCCAGCCGCGATCAGCGCTTCAACATCACCACGAACGATCGACCGCACAGTGCCGTCTGTATCAGATACTTCGCCGGTCAGGTTCAGGAACCCGTTCTCGCCGAGGGGCAGACCAATATTGCCGGCAATCCGGTAATTGTCGCCATCGCCCTCATAGGTCGATCCGTAAACCGCTTCGACCGTGCCTCCGCTGCTGTCTTCGCGGAGCTGGAAGTTGATCACACCCGCGATCGCGTCAGATCCGTACTGAGATGACGCGCCATCACGCAGGATCTCGACCCGGCTCAGCGCCAGCGATGGGATCACGCTGACATCTGCGCCTTGCGCGCCGTCTGCGATCCCGCCGCCCAGGAATGAAATGACCGATCCGCGGTGACGGCGTTTGCCGTTCAGCAGAACCAGGACATTGTCCGGCGACAGCGCCCGCACGTTGGCTGGACGAATAATCGTCGCGGCGTCCGAAATGGGCTGGGTGTTGACGTTATATGATGGAACAGCGGTCCGAAGGATATCAGAGACATCATTTGTGCCCTGGTTCACGAACTCGTCGCCTGGAAGTACGTCGACGGGGGCCGGCGTATCAAGCGCGGATCGTGATGGGACACGAGAACCGATCGAAACAACGGTATCGAGGACGCGGTCTTCTGCCGCCGCATCATCTGTCGATCCGGTTTCTTGTGCCAGGGCGGTTGGTGCAAACGCAACCAATGCCCAGGACAAAGCCGCGCCGCTTAACAAGCGAGAGCGCGATTTCATTTCAGCCATATTTTATCCTCTCTTATTATTATGACTGTCCTCCTTCGCATGTTGTTTTGGGGAGCGCGAAGTTCGGACTCGAAAAACTTCGATCGGAGAGGATTTTTGTCAATTAAGGGAGGTCTCAAAACGCCGATTTCGGACAAAATCGACTGAGTTCGCCCGGCAATAGTTGCAAAAATATGACAGAATTGGCTACCCTAAGGTCAATTCAGTGAATTGGTATATTCAACCAAATTGCGCGACTTCGCAGAAATATTCTACCTCAGGTTTCTGCATTACCCGCATGTCATGAAAATTTTGTGCCGCGATTGCCCTACATATGCAGGACGCGTCCCTCCGAGGCGAGCACCGATTCATGCATCATTTCCGACAGGGTCGGGTGTGGGAAAATCGTATGCATCAGGTCCTCTTCGGTCAGCTCACCTTCGCGTGCGATGACATAGCCCTGGATCAATTCCGTCACCTCAGCACCGACCATATGGGCACCCAGCAACTCTCCGGTTTCGGCATCGAAAATCGTCTTGATCAGGCCTTCCGGTTCGCCCAGTGCGATCGCCTTGCCATTTCCGATGAAGGGGAATTTGCCGACCTTGAGCTTTTTGCCGGTCTTTTTCGCGTCCGCCTCGGTTAATCCAACACTGGCAACTTGCGGATGGCTATACGTACAGCCGGGCACATTCCAATTGTCGAACGGATGCGCCTCGTCGATTTCGCCGGCAATCTTCTCAACACAGATAACCCCTTCATGGCTGGCCTTGTGCGCAAGCCAGGGGCCGCCGGTCAGATCGCCAATCGCGTACAGGCCTTT
>JBCCZH010000451.1:0-2472 GCA_039188075.1 Pseudomonadota bacterium | reverse complement strand
GACACGACATGATGAAGACGGGCTGTGTTGGCTGACGCTCAACCGTCCTGACAAACTGAACTCCCTGACCGTGGGCATGTTCAGGGAATTGCGCCAGCACGTCATCGATCTGCGCAAGGATGAAAGCATTGGCTGCGTCATCCTGCGCGGCGCCGGCAAGTGTTTCTCCGCCGGTCATGATCTGGGCGATATTGCAGAGGGCGAAAAAGTGCCCTCCCCGGGCTGGCATTCAGAAACCTTGCGAATGATGGAGAAACTGCCGAAGCCCGTTATCGCGGCGGTGCATGGACATTGTTATACCGGCGCGCTGGAAGTCGCTTTGGCAGCTGACTTCATCCTGGCCGCCGAGTCCGCCAAGTTTGCCGACACCCACGCGAAATGGGCGTTGACCCCGATATGGGGGATGAGCCAGCGCTTGCCGCGCCGGGTCGGCACGGCCCGGGCCAAGCGCCTGATGTTCACCGCTGAAACGGTTCGCGCGGACGCTGCGCTCAATATGGGCTTGTGCGAAGCGGTGTTTCCCGAAGACGCGTTTGAAGGCGAGCTACGCGCCTTTGCGAAGCAGATTCTGACCAATTCCGCTTTCTCTCATGCCGCCAATAAAAAACTGCTCGAAGCAACCGATTCCAACCCCATGGATGCCGGTTTGCAATGGGAAATCACCGAGAATGAAGGTGTCGGCCCGGATATGCATGCGCGGATCAATGCCTTCATGAAGAAGTAAAGCGCCGATTCTGGCACGGCGTTTGCTGCCGTCATCCCAGATAGATACGGGATGATTGCCGTCATGAAACGCCTTCTGGCCTGCCTTTGCCTCTTTGCCGCGCCGCTCTATGCGCACGCGAATACAGATCTGGCGCGCCAATGGGGTCAGGAAGCCGGCCGCCTCTCGCTCGAAACCTCATCGCTGATCAGCACCGTAGATATGGGCGAAAACGCCGAAATTACGGACACTTATGCGCTTGATGTCTATCGCTTCGGCCGGACCTCAGCGGATCTGGCGCGATGGATCGATAACTCGAACGGCCCGAATGACCTGGGGTGTATCTTTCGCGGCATGGCAGCCGAGTCAGAAACCCAGCTCATGGAGCTGGAATCCATGCCGGCGGCTCTGGATCAACGCGAAAGCCTGCGCCGTCTGGCTGTGATGTTCGCTGACGCCGAAATGATCGCTATCGCCGCACAGCGCCGCGCCCCGGCCAGCGCTGTCGGTGTGCACACGCCCCGGAATTCATGTGCAGCAGATGCCGAAATGGCGCTGAACGCCCTTCGCTAATCCCTACCAGACCATGGCTTCGCGCAATTCCGCGCGCAGATTGGCCGGCATCTCAATCGTACCAGAGCCCTGTTTCAGATCCGCAGGCGCGTCTTCGGGTTTGAGATAGCGCCAGCCCTGAAAGGCTCGCTTGGGCGTTGGTTCAACGCCGATAAGTTCCGGATCAAAAACCAGTTCACAGGCTTTTCGGCCGCCGCGATCGGTGATTTCCTTGACGTCCAGGATGCGCTGGCGGACCAGGATAATCCCTTTGGTCACCCAGTAGATTGATCCACCATTGCTTAGCTCACCACCGCGCTTGGGCACCATGCGCGTATGATGATAGGGCAAGGGCGATGATTGCATCAGCCGGTTTTGCCAGCGCTTAATATCCGCAGCATCATCGGCCCCAACGCAGAGTTTCACCATGTGAATCATCTGTACAAAGGTAAACGAGGATTAATGTCTGTGAAGGTGGAAATTCTGTCACAGCGCGCCATAACAGTGGAATTGTGGTGAAGACAAAAGGGATATTTCGATGTTGAGACTGATGGGATTGGCTGCGAGCGCGGCTCTATTGACCCTGAGCGCACAGGCCGAAGATGGACATGATGTGTTTGGCACATTTCTGACCCAGGCCAAAACATCGACCGTGACGATTGAAGATTGCGGTGATGGCAGCCCTTGTGGTCGTGTTTCCTGGATCGACCCGAATGCGATGGAACCCGGCATGACGCCGGAAACCGCTCTGACCCAGGCCGGTGAACCCGTGCTCGGTCTGCTCATGCTGCAAGGCTTTGACAAACGCCGCAGGGATTGGCGCGGTGGCACAATCTATGATCCGGAAGCGGACAAGTCCTATGCGTCTCGCCTGAAGCGTCTGGATGATGGCCGTTTGCAGGTCAAAGGATGCGTGGGCCCAATTTGCCAGACCCAGGTCTGGGAAGTGGCCCCGGAAGCGCTGCAAGCCTCTGCGCCCGCAACTAACTAGGAGTCTGTCACCCGTTGGCGCTTGCGCATTTGGCGCGGCGTGCTACCTCGCGGCTTTCTAATTACGCGGCGAGCGAGGAGACAGGGTCATGGGCACACTTGGTAAAGACGGAACCCCGCGGATCGAATCCGATACGATGGGCAATGTCGAAGTTCCAGGCAATAAATACTGGGGCGCCCAGGCCCAACGGTCCTTAGGTAATTTCAAGATTGGCTGGGAAAAGCAG
>JBCCZH010000450.1:0-2481 GCA_039188075.1 Pseudomonadota bacterium | reverse complement strand
GCGGTCCTTACCAAAAGCGCGACTCCCGGGCGGCGACTGTTAAGCCAGTGTAAACGCGCAAAAGGTAATGCCAAGACATGAGGAGCGGACTTCGCCAGCTATCGGCCATGGCGGTCGCATGCGCTATGGGCGCAGGGTCAGCATCGGCTGCACCCGGCGATATCCTGTTGCAGGATGACTTTGACGACGGCGCCGGATGCGCGGCCTTGCCGCCAACCTGGACGAGTTCAAACACCAATCTCGCAGGCACATCCACGCAAACCTCAAATTCCGGCGCCTGTTCCGCCTTCACACGCGGTGATGTCGTTACCATTACCGGACCCGTCATCGATTTGTCTTCGGCCATTGGCGCCACGCTGACCGCATGGTTGCGCCAGGGTCTGGACAGTTTCAGTGAAGATGTCGACGCCGGCGAGGACTTTGTCTTTGAATATCTCGATTCTGGTTCGAACTGGGTCGTGATTGAGACCCTGGCCGGCGCTGGGACGAATGGCGAAGTGACCAATGTCAGCCTGGACCTGCCCATCGGCGCCTTGCATTCAGGCTTCCAATTGCGGTTCCGGCAGACCGGCGGCAGTGGCGGCCCGCCCGCCAATGGCGGCATCGGCTTTGACTATTGGCATATTGATGATGTGCTCCTGGTCGAAACCGGGATAGCGCCGCCACCGGAATTACCATCCGGCATGGGCGTCGGTCTGTGCGAGCGGTTCGAAAGCGGGTTTGGCAATTGGACGACGACCAATGCGACGCGGTCCGGCGTCAATGGCGACACGTTCCAATCTGCCAGCAATGCCATGTTTCTGCGCCATGACACGGTCACCAGCACGTCGCTGGCCTTCGATTCCAGCGAACTGGCCGAGATTGAAGTCTGGGTCCGCCGCGGCGCCGATACGTTCAGCGAAAATCCGGATAATGGCGAGGATCTGACGCTCGAATATCTCAACGCGTCGAGTAGCTGGGTGACGCTGGAGACGTTTCCCGGCAATGGCACGCAAGGCGAGATTTTCACGCGGACTTATGCGATGCCGGAAACTGCATTGCACGCCAACTTTCGGGTCCGGGCCAGCCTCAATGGCGCCAGCGGCTCGGACTTCGATTACTGGCATGTGGATGATTTCTGCTTCAACCGCGCAACACCGGATTTTGTCGTCACCAAGTCCGTCGAGATTGAGCGCGATCCGATCAATGAGTTCACCAATCCCCTTGGCATTCCGGGCGCCTGGGCGATCTATTCCATCCAGGTCGCGAATACAGGGCGCGGATCCGCGGATGCGGGCACGATCGCGATTGGTGACGCCATCGACGCCCAGACCAGTTTGTTCACTGGCGATTTTGATGGCCTCGGCGCTCCATTTGAGTTTGCCGATGGCAGCGGCGCGTCGGCCAGCGGTCTGAGCTTGAATTTTACCACTCTGGGGGACGGCACAGACGGCGTGACCTTCCGCAATGGATCAGGCACAAGCATCACCCCGAATGGCGCTTTTGACCCAAGTGTCGCGAGTTTCAACCTGCAATTTGATGGCGCCATGAATGGGGCCGTCGGGGGCGCAACCCCAAGCTTTACCATTCGCTATCGCGTGCTGATCGAGTAATCACTCCACCACGCCTACAATCGGCCCCAGATCCGCGCCAATCTCGTTGCGATCGATCTCCGGCGCATAGATCCGGCTGACCTGGCCATCCAGGAATAAGGCATTCGGAACCCCGATCTCGTCGCGAAACAGGGTCGCGAATTCGTGAAAGGTCACGGCGCTGTCAGAGATCGCAAAATGAACCATCTGGCCATCCGCGCTGACGCCAACTCCATTGCGACGGCGGCGCGAGGTGCCTTCGGGATTTAGACCGGGATGCAATTCGCCGTCGACCACGAGCATCGGACCGGACTGCGTCGCATAGACCGGATCAATCCCCTGATCGAGAAAGGCCTGGCTTTCAGTGACGCCGGACCTGTTCGCGGTCAGCCAGAACACGCCGTTGGGTTTCAGGTGGAAGTTCCCGGGACCATCATTGGTATTGACGCTCGCTTGATCACCAAAACCATCGCGATAGAAGCCGACCGGACGTCGGTCATCATGGTACATGCCGCCATTCATGGCGAAAATCAGTGTTTCGCCCTGCTCATCCAATTCACGCTCGAGCGTGTTGAACTGAAAGAAGGGCGCCCCTTCTGCATCGCTGTGAAACAGCCGAATATCGTGCTCGGCAACAGCGAAGGAGCATACGGAATAAGCATCGCCCAAATGGCTCACGGGACGGCAGTTTTCTGCGACGCTTTCAGGGCTTTTGCCGGCAACATCCGCGCCCGGATTGCAGGCGGCGAGACCGAGTAACGCCAAAGAAAAACCCCAAAACAAACGCAAGACTTGGCTCCATTCGAGTGTATATTTAATATTCCGACAAGCAGAGATGACGTGGTTTGCGGCGCTGATCAACGAAGTCTTCATGCTAATCTGCCATCACTCATGTTTGGTGATAATGTGG
>JBCCZH010000449.1:0-2496 GCA_039188075.1 Pseudomonadota bacterium | reverse complement strand
TGAGACTTCGGCGGTTTCTTCGGTTGCAGCTTCCGCCGCATCTGCTGCAGCCACGTCAGCTTCAACCAGAGCTTCAATGTCTTCCGCTTCGCCGAGATCGATGCCGAGCCCTGCCGATGATTCGGCGAGGCCGTCCATGACGGCGTCGGCGACCAGGTTGCAGTAAAGCGAGATCGCGCGAGCCGCATCATCATTGCCCGGGAAGGCGAAATCGGCATCATCCGGATCGCAATTGGTGTCGACCACAGCGACAACCGGAATGCCCAGCTTGCGGGCTTCCTTGATGGCGATGGCTTCCTTATTGGTGTCGATCACGAAAATCAGGTCCGGCAGGCCGCCCATATTGGCAATGCCGCCCAGTGCCTTGTCCAGCTTCTCGCGGTCACGCTCCAGGTTGAGCAGCTCCTTCTTGGTGAAACCGGACTGCTCTTTGCCGCCCAGGGTTTCTTCCAGTTCGCGCAGACGCTTGATCGAGTTGGAAACGGTCGACCAGTTGGTCAGTGTGCCGCCGAGCCAGCGATGGTTCATGTAGTATTGCGCACAACGCTGCGCGGCTTCCGCGATCGGCTGAGACGCCTGACGCTTGGTGCCGACGAACAGAACGCGGCCGCCTTTGGAAACTGTGTCGCGGACCTTGACCAGCGCCTGGTGCAAAAGCGGCACAGACTTGGACAGATCCATAATGTGAATGCCGGAGCGCGCGCCATAGATGAAAGGCTTCATCTTGGGGTTCCAGCGATGTGTTTGGTGACCGAAGTGAACGCCAGCTTCCAGCAGTTCACGCATGGTGAAATCAGGCAATGCCATCTTAATTTTCCTTATCCGGTTGACCGGCATGATCCCTATCGAGCCTCACATGAGGACCGACACCGGAAGGACCACGCATCGGGGGTTATTGCGCGCGTCTATACATGAAAATGGCGCCGGTGCAACCGCGTAAGGACAGGTTGCGCCGGCTCAGGCCGCTTCATGATCGACGCGGGCCACCCCTGGCGCGGTTTTCAGGGCGCGCAAGGCTTCGATCCCGGTCGGATAGGTGTCCGGCAGGCGCAGGGTCACAACCCGGCCATCCTCGATCGGCATGCGAACAAAAATCTCACCACGATCCTGCCCCGATGTGCCTTTCAAACGGGCCGCAATCGCCGCCAGACCGGTCAGATCAGCGCCTTTTTCGAGTTTCACTGACAGTGCCGGGGCTTTTTTGGCAATTCGCGCCTGTTCGATCGGCTGTACCCGCCGGGCGGAGAGGCGGATTTCATCATCCCGGCGGCGCACCTCGGTGAGGATGACCACGGCTGAACCGGGCTCTAATTGTTCGCGCATATCGGACAGCAATTCCGGCATCACCATCAATTCAACCTCGCCGGTCGGATCTGACAGGGTCAGGAAGGCAAATTTGCCGCCATTGCGGGCCGGTTTTTCGACCCGTCGGCGGACCACGCCAATCAGTTCGATCGGGCGGCCATCCACTGCCGTCTCCTCAATATTCATCGCATAGGTGATGCGTCCATCTTCGAGACTGTCGAGAATATCATCCAGCGGGTGGCCGGAGAAATAGAAGCCAATCGCGGCAAACTCCTGATCGAGCTTTTCCTGCATGTTCCAGGCGGCTGCCTTGGGCAGGTCCGCGCGCATGGCGGGTTCGGCATCCCCGAACAGACCGCCCTGCCCGCCGGCACGATCTTCGGCCGATGAGGCGCAGGTCGCGGCCAGGATGGGCGCCGATTTCAGCACGCGGGCGCGGTTTGGCTCCATCGCATCAAATCCGCCCGCTTTCGACAATTGCTCGAAACACTTCTTGTTGATGTCCTTCGGATCGACGCGTTCTGCGAGATCATGCAGGCATTCGTATGGCCCATTCGCCTCTCGCTCGCGGACCAGATTGGCCATGGCTTCCGGGCCGACCCCTTTCAGGGCACCAAGGGCGTAGACAATCGAGTCACCATCGACATCGAAATCCGCTGTGGACACGTTCACATTCGGCGCAATCACCGGAATTTTAAGGCGTTTTGCTTCCTGGAAGAAGGCGGCGAGCTTGTCCGTATTATGTAGATCCAGGCTCATCGAGGCGGCGAGGAAGGCGACCGGGAAATGCCGTTTGAGGTAGGCGGTGTGATAGCCGATCAAGGCATAGGCCGCCGCGTGCGACTTGTTGAAGCCATAGCCAGCAAACTTTTCCATCGTGTCGAAAATGTCGTTGGCCAGCGGCGCCTCAATGCCTTTCAGCTCGTGCGCACCCTTCAGGAAACGCTGTCGCTGGGCGACCATTTCCTCAATCTTCTTCTTACCCATGGCGCGGCGCAGCAAGTCAGCCTCGCCGAGGGAATAGCCGGCAATTTCCTGCGCCATCCGCATCACCTGTTCCTGATAGACGGGGACGCCATAGGTGGCCTGCAGGATCGGCTCGAGGTCCGGATGCTGGTATTTGATCGTGTTCGGATCTTCCTTGCCGGCAACATAGACCGGGATATTGTCCATCGGGCCCGGACGATAGAG
>JBCCZH010000448.1:0-2532 GCA_039188075.1 Pseudomonadota bacterium | reverse complement strand
TCTGAATATCAGCAAAAACCAAAACGCCTCGTAGATTATCTGCCATGGGCGGCGTTGATCGGTCCCGGGCTTGTTCTCAACAAAGATGGATCATTGCAGCGGACTTGCCGCTATCGCGGACCGGACCTGGAAAGCTCAACACCCGAACAACTGGTTTCCTACATTGCGCGGGTCAATAACGTCCTACGGCGGTTTGGAAGTGGGTGGGCCTTGTTCTTTGAGGCGGCGCGCCGCCCCGCTCAAGGTTATCCTGACACCGGCTTTGAAGATGATGCGAGCTGGCTGGTCGATGAGGAGCGCCGGGCGACATTTGAAGCCGCGGGTGCACATTTTGAAACAGACTTCTATCTGACTCTGACCTGGATGCCGCCCGCGGATCGGGCAGGGCGGGTTGAAGCGCTTCTTATAGAAGATCCCTCAGACGCCCCAGAAGCCTTCTGGCGTGACAATCTCGAATGCTTCGACAAAGAAGCGTCCCGCGGTTTCGATCTGATTGATACCTTGATGCCTGAAGTCAATTGGCTCAGCGATGAAGAAACGCTGACATATTTGCATGACTGCGTGTCAGTGAAACGCCACGGCGTGCGCGTGCCCGATACGCCAATGCACTTGGATGGCATTCTGGCCGATTGCGGATTTTCAGGGGGGCTTGTGCCAGAGCTTGGCGGACAAGCCGTTCGCTCAGTCTCTGTGCTGGGCTTTCCGCCTCATACAGAACCGGCGCTCCTTGCTGACCTTGATCATCTTGGATTTTCTTATCGCTGGATGACGCGGTTTCTGCCGCTGGATAAGCCCGAAGCCGAAAAGATCCTGAACCGATATCGCCGCCAATGGTTCGCCAAACGCAAATCCGTGATGACCATCATTAAGGAGGCGCTGGAGAATGAACCGGCACAATTGGTCAACACGGATGCAGACAATAAGGCTGCCGATGTCGATGAAGCCTTACAAGCCTTGGGCGCAGATCACGCGAGCTTTGGCTATCTGACGACCACAATCGTCGTGATGGATCCGTCGCCCGAGATTGCTAACGAACGGGCTCGCGCGATCGAACGCATTCTGGGCGCGCATGGATTTGCGACCATCACTGAGACGATGAACGCCGTTGAAGCATGGCTCGGCACCCATCCAGGCAATGCCTATGCCAATGTTCGCCAACCATTGCTGCACACCATCAATCTTGCCCATATCGCGCCGCTGTCAGCAATCTGGGCGGGGCCTGAAGACAACAAACACTTGAACGGGCCGCCACTACTGATGGCGCGTTCGGCAACCAACACGCCATTTCGTTTGGTCACGCATCAAGGCGATGTCGGACATACAATGATCGTCGGGCCAACCGGTGCAGGCAAGTCGGTCCTGCTCAGCCTCATCGCGATGCAATTTCGCCGCTATGTAGACGCGCGAGTCTACATATTCGACAAGGGACGCTCGGCTCGCGCGGCCATGCTCGCCATGGGCGGCGAAGACTATAATCTGAGCCTTGAAGGCGGACTGTCATTCCAACCGCTTGCGGCAATAGACAATGAACGCGAGCGCGCCATGGCGCAGTCTTGGCTTCTGGGCTTGCTCGAACAAGAAGGCGTGGAGTTAACCCCTGCTGTTCGCGAGTCGATTTACTCTGCGCTGGTCAGCCTTTCCGAAGCACCAGAACGCCAACGAACGCTGACAGGATTGGCAGCCTTGGTTCAGTCGTCAGATCTCAGACAAGCGCTGCAGCCATATACCCTGGACGGCCCGTATGGCAGCCTGCTGGATGCTGACAGCGACAGCCTGCGTCACGGCAATGCCGCTGTCTTCGAAATGGAGGATTTGCTCCACGATCCGCGCCTCGCCGCACCGGTTCTCTCCTACCTCTTCCACCGGCTTGAAGAGCGTTTCGATGGGGCGCCGACATTGCTCATCCTGGATGAAGCTTGGACCTTCCTCGATCATCCCATGTTCGCGGCGCGCATTCGAGAATGGCTCAAAACCCTTCGCAAGAAAAATGTCTCGGTGGTCTTCGCGACCCAGTCACTCGCTGACATTGCAGCGAGCGACATATCGGCAGCGCTGATCGAAAGCTGCCCGACGCGGATTTTTCTGCCGAACGCCAGAGCTGAAGAGCCGGGGCAGATGGCGGCGTATGACGCCTTTGGCCTCAATGAGCGTCAAATCCAATTGATCACGCGATCGACGCCGAAGCGAGACTATTATCTGCAATGCCCTGCCGGTAATCGCCTCTTCGATCTCGAAATGGGCGATGTCGCACTCGCCTTTTGCGGCGCGAGTTCCAAGGCCGATCAGGTCGATATCGATGAAGTTCTGGAGACCACCACGCCTGGCAATTCGTTCGCGGCCGCTTGGCTCGCGGCCAAAGGTCTCGATTGGGCTGCCGATCTTATCCTTCAACAAGACAATGGAGACGTGCCATGCGCCGCAGAATAGTCGCTGGCCTCATTGCAGGCCTTTGCCTTTCGAGTGCGTCTCCGCCTGCACATGCCTTTTTCGGTACAGGCGGCGTCGTCATCGATCCGACCAACCTGGTTCAGA
>JBCCZH010000447.1:0-2548 GCA_039188075.1 Pseudomonadota bacterium | reverse complement strand
TCCGGCGCTGGAATCCCTCGGCGAGACGGCTGCGAAGACCGGCAAACTGCCGAGGGAAAAGCGCCATATCCTCATCCGCCTGCTTGGCATCAGCTGGTGGGGCTGGATCAAACTGGCTCTGCTTTGCATTCTGGTCGGCTTCTTCGTGATGGCGAGCGAGTTCGATCCGGCGTCGCCGGACGTGAATGTGATCGGAGCGATCCAGCGTTTCCTGAATTCGGTGGGTGGCCTGGCGAGCTGGGCGGTGCGCAATTTCTGGAAACCAGCTTTGGCCGGGGCCACGATTGTGCTGCCACTCTGGCTGGTCTGGCGTGCTGTGTCCCTGCCATTCCGAAAATAGGCAGGCGTTTCTGAACGGCGCGGAACGGATCTTTTCCTTACGGAATGCTTCCCCGATTGCGATTTCGAATTAGTCTCTCCACAGAACAGACAATCGGGAGCAGACGCTATGGATATCAATCATCTCATGTTTCGTGACGGCCTCATGCAGGGCGAGCGCGTGCTTGTCACCGGCGGCGGCACCGGGCTTGGCAAGGAAATGGCCGAGGGCTTCCTGAAGCTCGGCGCTGAAGTCCATATTTGTGGTCGCCGCGGCGGCGTCTGTGAGGAGACCGCAGAAGCGCTGATGAGCGCGCATGGCGGCAAGGTGGTGCCTTATGCCTGCGATATCCGCGTTGCTGACGCGATCAATGACATGGTCGATGAGATCTGGACCAATCACGGCGCGTTGACCGGCCTCGTAAATAATGCGGCTGGAAACTTCATTTCGCGCACAGAGGACCTCTCCATTCGCGGCTTTGATGCGATTGCCAATATCGTCTTCCGCGGCACGTTTTACATGACTCACAATATTGGCAAGCGCTGGATTGATGAGGGCAAGCGCGGCAATGTCATCTCTATCCTCACCACCTGGATCTGGAATGGTGGTCCGTTCGTGGTGCCGTCGGCGATGTCGAAATCGGCCGTCAACACGATGACGCAATCCCTGGCCGTGGAGTGGGGACGTTATGATCTGAGGTTTAATGCGATCGCGCCGGGTCCGTTCCCAACCGAAGGCATGACCAAGCGGCTCGCCCCGCAGGCTGAAACCACAGAGGATATGAACCGGGATGGCTCAAACCCGATGGGGCGGATCGGCAAGATGCATGAGCTGGTCAATCTAGCGGTTTTCCTGATGGGGCCAGGTGCGGAATATGTGAACGGCCAGACCATCGCGATCGACGGTGCTGCGTACAATGCGACCGGCGGGAACTTCTCTCAATTGGCCCAATGGGGCGATTCCGAGTGGCAGGCGGCGCGTCAGGCGATTGAGGCGACAAATGCCAAGGACAAGGCCAAACGCACGGTCTGATAAGCCGGTATCTGCGCCGCCGAATCGGACCCTAAAAAGCAATTCATTAAGACAGCCTTAGCCCTTCCGCATGTAAGCTGAAGGCTTGATGGAGGCGTCTATGAGTGCTGCGCGACGTAAAACGACCCATGAAACGGGTGATGCCAAGATGAAAATGGCGGCGATCAACTCGGTCAAATCGGCGGACAAGCCGGTGGCTGTGCCATCGCCGGCAAAAGAGCTGCAGGCGCAATTGGAACGGCATTACCAGCCGCTCAGCAAGCGCATGTCCGTGATCCTGGTTTCAGTGATGGTGGCGTTCGCCTTTATTGGCGGCTGGCTGGGTGGATCAGGCGCGCTGACCGTCATCTAGAACGGCTCTAGCCATCTGAAAAATATACGTTATGACGAGCCGGGGACGATTCCGGAGCGATATTAATGACCATTCGTAAAGCGGTGCTGCCAGTGGCTGGATTTGGGACGCGGGTTCTGCCGGCGACAAAGGCCATTCCAAAAGAACTTTTGCCTGTCGTAGACCGTCCAGCCTTGCAATATGTTGTCGATGAAGCCGTCGAAGCGGGAATTGAGCACATCGTGTTCGTGACCGGGCGCGGCAAAGGCGCGATCGAGGACTATTTCGACCTGTCTTTCGAACTCGAAACCAGCCTCGCGTCGAAAGCCAGCAAGGCGGACATTCTGGCGGAAGTCCAGAAGACAAGGTTACCGGCAGGTGGTGCGAGTTTCACGCGTCAACAGGAGCCACTCGGGTTGGGTCATGCCATTTGGTGTGCGCGCGATATTGTCGGCGATGAGCCATTTGCCATTCTGCTGCCGGATGTGATCGTCAAAGCCGAAAAGTCCTGCCTGGCGCAAATGGTCGACGCCTATAACAAAACGGGCGGCAATATCATCGCCGTCGATCCAGTTCCGGAAGAGCGGGTATCCTCTTATGGGGTCATCGCGCCGAAGGGGGAGCGGGATGGCCGCCTGATCGAAATGAGCGGCATGGTCGAAAAACCGCCGCGGGAAGAGGCGCCGTCCAACCTGGCGATTACTGGTCGCTATATCCTGCAGCCCGAGATATTCGGTCTGTTGGCCGATCAGGGCGCTGGCGCAGGTGGCGAGATCCAGCTGACGGATTCCATGGCGCGGCTGATGGAGATGCAACGCTTCTTTGCTTACGAGTTTGAAGGCGCGCCTTATGATTGCGGCTCCAAG
>JBCCZH010000446.1:0-2554 GCA_039188075.1 Pseudomonadota bacterium | reverse complement strand
GTTCTGGACGAGACCGAGTTTTACGAAGCCGAAGGCTATCACCAGAATTACTACCAGAAGAACCCGGCGCGCTATAAATTGTATCGCGTGGGTTGCGGGCGCGACAAGCGCGTTGCCAAGGTCTGGGGTGGCGAAGGCAATAGCTAAACGCCCACCATCTTTTTAAAAACCAGTCACGACAATGGCGCCGATGAAGTCAGCGCTTGCAGTCAGCGCATGCAGCGCCCAAATAGGCCCCACGTAAAAGGGAATGCACGATCATGAGCGAAGCCGCGACATCGCCCCATATCAAGGAATCTTCTGACCAGGCCTTCATGGCCGACGTGGTCGAGGCCTCCAATGAACAGCCGGTACTGGTCGACTTCTGGGCCCCCTGGTGTGGCCCGTGCCGAACCCTGACGCCGACGCTTGAAAAGGTCGTTGGCGAGCAGAATGGCAAGGTCAAGCTGGTCAAGATCAATACCGAAGAGCATCCCGGCGTCGCGGGTCAGATGGGCGTGCGGTCCATTCCTTCTGTCTTCGCCTTTGACAAAGGTCGCCCCGTGAATGGTTTCCAGGGCGCGCTGCCGGAAAGCCAGGTTCGTCAGTTCATCGAGTCGATTCTTGGCGGAACGGATGGCGCTAAACAATTGCAGGAAGCTCTGGAACAGGCTGAAGCGGCGGCGCAAGCCGGTGATATCGGTACGGCAGCGCAGCTCTATGGCGCTGTCATGGACGCCGATCCTGAGAATGCCGCAGCGATTGCCGGCCTCGCCCGATGCTATCTCGCCAATGGCGATCCGGAGCGCGCCCGCCAGATTCTCGATACGGCACCGGAATCCAAGGCCAATGATTCCGCCATCCGATCGGTCCGCACCGCGCTCGACCTGATGGCTGAGGCGCCGCTCGATGAAGATCTTGCGAGCGCCAAGGAATCCGTCGCGGCGAACCCGGAAAATCACGACGCGCGCTTCGACCTGGCTGAGAAACTCATCGGCCAGGGCAAGAACAAGGATGCTGCAGATCATTTGCTCGCCATTCTGAGCGATGATCTGGAGTGGCAAGAGGGCAAGGCGAAAGCGAAATTGCTGGAAATCTTTGAAGCGGCCGGTCCGAAAGACCCGGTCACCGTGGACGGACGACGACGCCTTGGATCATTGATGTTCGCCTAACCGTCAACAATCGTGACTCGCCGATTGTCCGTTTCGACCCATTTTATGGTAAGAGACGAAAAACAGGAGTCAGCGTGCCGCACGAGACCTATCGCAACCTGTCGGATTTGCCGGAAACAATTCCGGTCTTTCCGCTTTCCGGGGTCCTCCTGTTTCCGCGCTGGTCCTTGCCGCTGAACATCTTTGAACCCCGTTATCTGAACATGGTGGACGATGTCATGTCGGGCAGTCGCCTGATCGGTATGATCCAGTCACAGGGCGATGATCGCGCGCATCCCAGCCTGGCGGCAACGGGCTGTGCCGGACGGATCACCTCCTATTCCGAAACCGATGATGGACGCTATCTGATCTCGCTGACCGGCATTTGCCGGTTTGGCATTGCCGCGGAGCTGGAGGTTGAAACACCTTATCGACTGGTGCGGCCGGATTGGCAGTCCTTCGCGCATGATCTGGTCTCGCCGCCTGAAAGCAGCCTGCCTGAGCGGTTGATGCTGATCAATTCACTGAAACGCTATACGCAAATCAATTCCATGGAAGTCGATTGGGAAGCGGTTGAAAACGCACCCATGGAAACGCTGATCAACGCCCTGTGCGCGGGCTGCCCGTTCGGCACGCAGGAAAAACAGGCCTTGCTCGAAGCCAGTAGCGTCGCCGAGCGCGCTCAGACTCTGATCACATTGCTTGACATGGACGTGCCGGGCGATGACAGCTCGACCCTGCAATGACGCATTCAAATTCTGATCCCGTTCTTGGCCCTTGCGGCGTGAGTCCGCGCCTGCTCGAGGTCCTGATCTGCCCGGTCACAGGCGGACCGTTGATATTCGACAAGGACGCGTGCGAGCTGATCTCGAAGAAGGCCAAGCTGGCTTATCCGATCCGTGATGGTCTGCCCATTCTGCTCGAAACCGAAGCCCGCGACCTGGACGCGCCCGCAGCATGAGCGGCAATCCCCAGCAAAACCGCGCCTGGCCAACTGAGTTGCGCTTCTCCGGCAGCGCCCGCAGCTTGACCATCGCCTATGATGATGGCGAGCGGTTCACCCTACCTTACAAGACTTTGCGCCTCGAAAGTCCATCCGCGGAAGTTCAGGGCCATGGCAATGGGCCAAAGCCACCACCGCCGGTGATCAGCGATGATCTGAATGTCGAAAAGGCTGATCCGGTCGGCCGATATGCCGTCCGCATCCACTTTAGCGATGGCCATTCCAGCGGTTTGTTCACCTGGGCCTATTTGCGACAGCTCGGCGAAGGTGGCGCTCAGGACTGAACGTGCCTATATGGCATCAGCACAGAGGCTGGAGCGTTCGAGGACGGTCAGCTATCCGCCGACCTTAAGTTCCGTCAGGGAACTGGCTCTGGACTGGACCGTGGTCCTATCTAACCGGTGCCCACCTAGTCTCTAGG
>JBCCZH010000445.1:0-2559 GCA_039188075.1 Pseudomonadota bacterium | reverse complement strand
GGACATGCCCGCGCGGCTTTGGGCGCACCCGATCCGGATCCGGTTGTCGACATGGCCGTGGCCAAGGGTATGTCGGTGCGCGATGTCGAGGCGCTGGTCAAACGGTTGAAGGATGGGAGTGCCCTTGATGCTGTGGCCAAAAAGGTGGCGCAATCCGATAAGGACGTGGACACCGAGGCCCTGGAAGCCGATCTCGCAAGAGTGCTTGGACTGAAGGTCGATATCCGCCAGGGCAGCAAGGGCGGCGAGCTTCGCATCAAGTATGGCGACCTTGAGCAGCTTGATGAATTGTGTCGGAAGCTCACGGCGAAACGCAAGTAATACACTGTAATTATTGTGTTTAATAGGCTTTCGCTAGAAAGCCGAAATCCTTGATCTGTTGTTTGTCTTCCGCAACGGCACGATGTTAGCGTGTGATTGATCTGGCAGCGATACCGCGCCGACGCATGCGACCTAAGAGGTTCCTATGGCTGATACGAGCTTTGATTCCCGCCCCCATCTTGATCGCCCGAAGATGAGTTATCGTGCGCCGACTTATGACGGTTATCTCGAACGCGGCGATACGGTTAAGCCGGCGCATGAACTGAACCTTGAATCTCTGGATCTCGCAGATGTCGAGATCTGGCGACAGAACAAGATGTGGGATCGCTTCGAACGGCTCCGCAAGGAAGACCCGATCCATTACACACCGGACAGTCTGTTTGGTCCTTACTGGTCGATCACCCGATACAAGGATGTGATGGCGATCGATACCGATCACAAGCGATTCTCATCTGATGCCGAGCAAGGCGGCATCACCCTGTCCAACATGACCCAGAATATTGTCGGGCGCAGTTTTATCACCGCTGACGAACCGGTACATTCTCAACAACGGAAAACCGCACAACCGGCCGTCGCCCCGACAGCCCTGCGGGAATATGAGCCGCTGATCCGCAAGCGGACTCAGGCGGTGCTCAACAATCTACCCGTTGGCGAGCCGTTTGATTGGGTCAATGCGGTGTCGATTGAGCTCACGGCCATGATGCTCGCCACCTTGTTCAATTATCCCCAGGAGCGTCGCCGCGAATTGACTCGTTGGTCAGACGTCACGACAAATCCGACGGATCCAGACATCTGTCCGGGAGGGATGGAACAATGGCGGACAGAACTCACCCAATGCGGTCAGGTCTTCTGGGACATTTATCAAAATCGAAAGAATGCCTCGCCGACTGGTGATCTGATGAGCCTGCTCGCGCATGGCGAAGACACACGCGACATGAACCCGATCGATCTCCTCGGCAACGTCATACTTCTGATTGTCGGCGGCAATGATACAACCCGGAACTCCATGTCAGGTGGCGTGTATGCCTTGAACAAGTTCCCGGACCAGTTTGCCAAACTCAAGGCGGATCCGGGCCTTACTCCAAACATGGTGTCGGAGGTCATTCGCTGGCAAACGCCCCTCGCCTATATGCGGCGCACGGCGCTGGAAGATGTCGAAATCCATGGCAAGACGATCCGCAAGGGTGACAAGGTCGCGATGTGGTATGTCTCGGCCAACCGGGACGAAACTTTCTGGGACGAAGATCCGAACCAGCTGATCATCGATCGGAAACAGGCGCGCAATCACATGTCTTTCGGGTTCGGCATCCATCGCTGTGTCGGCAACCGTTTGGCCGAACTGCAATTGCGGATTCTCTGGGAAGAGATCCTGGCCCGGTTCGACCATGTCGAGGTGCTGGATGAACCGAGCCGAACCTCGAGCGCGTTCGTCAAAGGCTATACCTGGCTGCCCGTCATACTGCATTCGAAAGGCTAGAGATCATGATCAAACGCCATTCAATCATCGCCAGTTTGAGTGTCGGTCTCTTGGGGCTCGCCCTGGCCGGATGCATGACGACACCCCAAACGCCAGCGGAGCGTGCGGCAGATATTCACGCGTCGGCGATCGTCATCGATGCCCATGCCGATATCGTTCTGCCGGAAACATCACCGCTCTATCTCGGCCCGGACGGACAATCCAAGTCGAGCACGGCCAAACTGCAAGCCGGGGCCTTTGATGCCGTGGTGATGAGCGTCGCCGCCGGTCCGAAGCCGCGGACTGAGGCCGGTCGCGCCAGCGCTGCCGCTGAGGCCGACGCTAAACTCGCCGCGATCAAAAAGCGGGTTGCGCAATCTCCCGACCTCGCTTTTGCGACGACGTCAGACCAGCTGCGCACAAATATGGCCGCGGGCCAGGTCTCCATCCTGCTTGGATTTCAGAATGCGCAATCCTTGGCGGGCGACCTCTCTCGTCTCGATGCGTATTATGACTCGGGCGTTCGGGTTTTTGGTCTGACCCATATGGGCCATAATGATTATGCGGACTCGTCTCGTCCGATGTTCGATGGCCGGACCGGAACCTATGAAGTGACCGAAGAGCATGGCGGCCTGTCGCCGCTCGGTCTTGAGGCCGTGACCCGGATCGATGCCCTGGGCGGAATCATTGACGTCTCGCAGATGTCGAAGGCGGCAACATTGCAGGCGATCGCCGCGACGACCACGCCGGTGATTGCCACGCACTCGAATGTCAAAACCCTG
>JBCCZH010000444.1:0-2578 GCA_039188075.1 Pseudomonadota bacterium | reverse complement strand
GCCGTCCTGACCAATGAGCCAGCGGGACCGAAGCAAAATGCCGATATCCGCAAAGCCTATAGCCGGATCGCCGAGCAGGAAGACGAGCAGCTCCGCGAGATCATCGCTAACACCTATGGTCAGATCGCGCTCATTGATCACAATGTTGGACGTCTCCTAATTGCACTCAACGATGCAGGCCTCGCTGAAGACACGATTGTGATCTACATCTCAGACCATGGGGATTGGCTCGGTGACCACGGGCTCATTTTGAAAGGTCCGATGCACTATGAAGGGCTCCTTCGCGTGCCAATGATCATTCGCGGCGCGGGTATCAAGGCCGGGCGTATTGTCGACGAGCCTGTATCGACACTCGATCTTGGGCCAACGTTTTATGACTATGCTGGTGCGGAGGCTCTCCAGACACAGCACGGCCAAAGCCTTCGCCCACTTCTCGAGACTCAAGAGGCCACACGCGACTTCGCCATGAATGAGTGGGAACTGTTGCCAACGCGAGCCGGCGTTGCTCTTTCCTTGCGCACCGTACGCACAAAGACCCACAAGCTCACCGTCGACCTACAATCGGGCTCGGGCGAGTTTTATGATCTCGAGAACGATCCGGTTGAACTGCGGAACCTCTTCAACACCGAGGAAGCCAAGGACATCCAGACCGCCCTGATGAACTATATTCAGAGCCGCCCTAATGATATGAGACCAAATGCCGTCCAGGTGGGCATGGCCTGATCATCGCATTGAAAACGTACTCTTGATCGATCCGGCTTTCGTCAAAGAAAGCTTCCCGCGGTCAAGGGATCTCGTTCTGACCGGTTCGATCGATGCTGGTCGAAAGCGTTTCGAACTCCTGACGGATATACCCCATGAATCGTTCGACCGTCGGACGTAAAGGCCGCCTTGAGTCGATGAGCGCGCCGAGATGACGGTCCGGATCTCCAATTCGGATAGGTAGTGCACTGATCGACCTTTGACGACGCATCATAAA
Organism: Pseudomonadota bacterium; assembly: GCA_039188075.1. Lineage (GTDB taxonomy): Bacteria > Pseudomonadota > Alphaproteobacteria > Caulobacterales > Hyphomonadaceae > Henriciella. Next base: position 1,599 of record JBCCZH010000444.1, on the reverse strand, counting down.
GACGACCGAATAGGGCAAAACCGTCAGCGCATCGGATCCCGTCAAGATACTGACCACCGCAATCAGCGATCCACCAGTGAAGCTAATCTTAAAGTCCTTCACTCCGATCCCCTCGAGGACCGCACGCAAGTCGTGGAACAATGGACTGTCAGGAGGTGGGGCAATCCATGGATAGAGCGCAATGTCGGAGAGCTTAATCCCGCCTTGCTTCATAAGGGGATGTCCGGCCCGGCATGCGATGACATTTCGTCCGGGCAAAAACTGATCGAACTCAAAGCCTTCAGGGATAGAAGCACGACGCATCGGGACGAGCGCAAGATCGAGCACGCCCTCTTCCAGCTTCCTTATCAGGTCGGTCGGATAGCCATAAGATTGATCGATACGAATATGGGGATGTTCACTCTGGAATGCGGCGATCATGCCAGAAATCACACCATCAAGAAAAAACGGTGTGCCAGCGACACGAACAGCACCGGTTTTTCCATGGCGAAACCGCACCAAAATCTCACTGCTCTCGCGCCCAGCAATGAAAACTTTCTTACCTTCGGCTGCGAGCGCAAGGCCAAGTTCGGTTGCTTGTAGAGGTCGTTTGCCAGGTTCGAAAAGTGGTGCCCCGACGCGCTGCTCGAGCATCGCAAGCGACCTGGAAAGACTAGGTTGCGACTTGCCAAGGAGTTCGGCGCCTTCGGTCAAGCCCCCTTGCTCCACAATCGCAAACAGCATCTCAAGATGTCTTGGATCCAATTTCATAACAGTACGTTATATAATCAGCTGAAAATTCGATCAATGAGCGCTGAGTGTTCTGGCAAGTTATAGTCAAACCAACGGAGGCCAATGGATGCTCGACCTGTCTCAATTCGCGGATGATCAAACCGTGGCGTTCGGGATTGGCCTACGCAAAGACCTTGCCTTCCATGTGGAAGCGCTCAGGAAAGAGCGTGTTTTGGTTTTGACAACACCGCAACAATCGGATCTTGGCCTAGGATTGGCTGAGCAGCTCGGTGCCAAAGCCGCCGGAATCTTCTCGAAGGCAGTCATGCACACGCCGGTCGAGGTTACGGCGGAAGCACTCGCCCATTTGCAGTCCGTCAAAGCCGACTGCGTGCTTGCCGCAGGTGGTGGTTCAACAATCGGTCTAGGGAAAGCCCTAGCGCTTCGCTCGGATCTCAGCCAAATCGCGCTTCCGACCACTTATGCCGGCAGTGAATGCACGCCGATCCTCGGTCAGACTGAAAACGGCATTAAAACCACGTTGAAGGATCCAAAACTGCGTCCTGATACAGTGCTCTATGATCCCGAACTTGTGGCAACACTTCCAGCTGCGATGACGGTCACCAGCGCATTGAACGCCATGGCCCACGCCGTCGAGGCTCTCTATGCCCAAGATCGCACCCCGGCGTCGGATGAATTAGCCCTCTTCGGGCTTAAATCCTTCAAAGATGGGCTTCCCAAGGTGGTCGCGACACCTGGTGACCTTGCCGCGCGGGAGGAAACGCAGCGCGGCGCCTGGGCTTGCGGTACGGTCCTGGGCCGTGTTGGCATGGCGTTGCATCACAAGCTCTGTCACACGTTGGGCGGCAGCTTTGATTTACCTCATGC
>JBCCZH010000443.1:0-2595 GCA_039188075.1 Pseudomonadota bacterium | reverse complement strand
GGGGCGGTTGCCCGCCCCCGATTTTCTAACCGACGAAGAGGTCGAAGCCATCAAAGCCCGCTTTAGAATTGCGCGCGCTCGCCTCTAGACCCAGACCCTTTTTTATATGGAGATCCGCACCATGAGCGGAGAGTTTCACAAAATCCGGCGCCTGCCGCCTTACGTTTTCGAGCAAGTCAATCGACGCAAAGCCGAATTGCGCGCCAATGGCGCAGATATTATTGATCTGGGCATGGGCAATCCAGACATGCCCGCTCCGCCACATGTGATTGCAAAACTGGCTGAAACCGCAGCCAAACCGAACGTGCATGGCTATTCAGCCTCACGCGGCATTCCCGGCCTGCGCCGGGCACTGGTCGAGTATTATCAACGTCGCTTCGATGTAAAACTCGACAAGAATCGCGAAGTGATTGTCACGCTCGGTTCGAAAGAAGGGTTTGCTAATCTGGCGCAGGCGATTACCGCGCCCGGCGATGTCATTCTGGCGCCTGACCCGTCTTATCCCTTGCATCATTTCGGCTTCATCATGGCCGGGGCCTCGATCCGCGCCATTCCGGCGCCCACGCCTGAAGCCTATTTGTCGGGGATCTCCAAAGCCATTCGCTATTCCGTGCCGCCGCCAACGGCGATGGTGCTTTGCTATCCGTCAAATCCGACCGCTGATGTATGCGACCTCGAATTTTACAAGGATGCTGTCGCGCTCGCGAAGAAGCATGATCTCTATATTCTCTCGGATCTGGCTTATAATGAGATCTATTTTGAGGAACCGACGCCGTCAATCCTGCAAGTGGATGGCGCCAGAGATATCGCCGTCGAAACCACGACCATGTCGAAAACCTATTCCATGGCCGGGTGGCGGATTGGTTTCGCGGCTGGCAATGAGCGCCTGATTGGCGCGCTGGCGCGGGTGAAATCCTATCTCGATTATGGCGCCTTCACGCCGATTCAGGTCGCCGCCTGTGCGGCACTGGATGGTCCTCAGGATTGCGTCGACGAGTTTCGCGCGACTTATAAATCCCGCCGTGACGTGTTGATCGAGAGCTTTGGCCGGGCCGGCTGGGATGTGCCGACACCGGCCGCGTCCATGTTCGCCTGGGCGGAAATTCCGCCGCAATGCGGCGACATGCGCAGCCTGGAATTTGCACTCAAGCTGATGAATGAGGCCGAAGTCGCGGTCGCCCCGGGCGCCGGCTTTGGTGAGCATGGTGACCGACATGTGCGCATCGCCCTGGTAGAAAACGAGCAACGCATTCGTCAGGCGGCCAGAAACATCAAGCGTTTCCTTGCCAAACTCGAACAGGAGGGGCAAAGCACCCCCCTGCAAAGGACGGGATCTTGAAAACAGTCAAATTAGGAATTGCAGGGCTCGGTCATGTTGGCTGTGGCCTGATTGAACTGGTCGAACGCCAGGCCGAATTGCGGCTGCCCGGCAAAGTCGAAATTGTCGGCGTGTCCGCGCGCACGCGCAATCGCAACCGCCCAGTCGATATTTCCGGCTATCGCTGGTTCGATGATGCCGCGACGCTGGCGGAAGATCCTGAAGTGGATGTCTTTGTCGAGCTGATTGGCGGGTCCGACGGGCCGGCCAAATATGCGGTCGAAGAAGCCATCAAAGCCAGGAAACATGTGGTCACCGCCAATAAGGCGCTGATCGCCATGCACGGTCAGGCCCTGGAAGCATTGGCGCAGGCGCATGATGTCGATTTGATGTTTGAGGCCGCCGTGGCAGGCGGCGTTCCGGTCGTAAGGGTGCTGCGCGACTCGCTTTCAGGCGTCGCCATCCAGCGCGTTTCCGGCATTCTCAACGGTACGTGCAACTATCTGACGACACAGATGCTGGAGACCGGACGGTCTTACGACCAGGTCCTCGAAGAGGCACAGCGGCTTGGTTATGCTGAGGCTGATCCGACTCTCGATGTGTCCGGCATGGATGCAGCCCACAAAGCCGCCATTCTCGCCTCGATCGCGTTCACCGCAGATCTCGATTTCAGCAAGGTTGCGGTGAAAGGCGTCGATACCGTCGAACTGATCGACCTGATGCTCGCCGATCGATTGGGCTTGCGGATCAAACTGATCACGGAAGGCATTCTGACCAATGACGGGGTCGTATGCCGCGTCGCCCCCATGGCGATGCCGATCGATCATCCTTTGGCGCGGGTCAATGGCGCGTTGAATACTGTTCGCGTAGAAGGCGAGCCCCTGGGCGCCGTCACTCTGACGGGACCCGGTGCCGGTCCTGGGCCAACAGCAAGCGCCGTCATGGGCGATGTCTCAAAATTGTTCACTCCGACCGCCCGCAGCCCATTCGGGCGCGCCGCGCACCATAATTCGCGCCGTTTCATTGCAGGAGAGGAAGCCGAGCGTTCGGCATTTTTCTTGCGTGTCAAACTTGCCGACCGGCCAGGGGCCCTGGCCAGTCTAACCGAAGCTTTGGCGGCGCATAACGTTTCGGTCGACAAACTGTTACAGGAGTCGGCTGATGACAGCGATGTCTCGCCTGTTGCCATTGTTACGCATGTGTGTTCTCGCGGTGACATAGAGGCCGCGCGCACGCGGGTTTCGGCACTGGAAGCGAGTGTCGGCGCTCCGCAGGTC
>JBCCZH010000442.1:0-2596 GCA_039188075.1 Pseudomonadota bacterium | reverse complement strand
ATTTCAAAGTGTCCGGATTGGGAGTCGGTTCAGTCTGAATAAACATGATGGCCGGTCGATCTTTCCTTTAGAGCGATAGTCTCGGCATAGATGAGCTGTGAGGCGCTCTAAATCAAGGCGGTGCGGCGCGGTTTACTCAGCCGCGCTGGCATCGGCGACCGAAATCACCTCGGCATCCTGCTTTTCCAAAGCGTCGACAAAGTCGGCTGTCGCCGTATCGATCTCGGACAGATAGTACATCATCGCGGCTGGATGATCTGACAGGAAAGCCCCCGTTCCAGCCTGGCTGGAAACGATCAGCGGATCAAACGTTGCGGCGCGGCGCCAGGCGAAGATCGCACGATCGCGCGCCTCACGAGCGCTCCGGCTGCGGACAAGTTCGGGTTCCTGGATCAGGGAAGACATCAGCAATTGCGACGCAACTTGCGCGCGGGCACGCGATTGATAGAGCGCCTGGATGTCCTGACGCGAGGCTGGCCAGCCTTCGGCCCGGTCGGCGCTGGAGCGCAGATTGGCCTGAGCTTCAATCGACCAGCGTTGATAGAGATTGAGCTCGTCGAGGAAAACGCCGAGTCCTTTTGGCTGGGCAGCAAGCCCGCGAGACAGTCGCCCTTCATAACTCTGCAAGGCTTCAGCCGCCGCATTGAGCCGCGGAATGGCTTCAGCTTCCTGAGCTGGCGCGAGCAGACGCGCCGCAGCCAGAAGATCTGTATCCGGCGACCCTGGCGCTTGCGCGGCATGCTCTGCGGCCAGAACCGTATATTCGGAAAGCGCGCCGGTTATGCCGTCTTGCCAGGCTGGCAGTGCGGTAAGCTGCGCTTGTGGATGCCACCAGGACCGGTCATTGGCCCAGCCGGCCACCGTCAGCTCGCGCCCGAGCAGGGTCATCGCTGTGCCGGTATCATTTGAGTACCAGGGCGTCGCGGAAGACAGGACCACAGCGCTGGAGTCGACTTTATGGCTCATCGCGATCATGGCTGGATAGCCACCGACCAGCGCCAGCACCAAACCAAATTTCGCGGTCTTGATGATACGCGTCCAGAACCGTCCAAGCGCCGCCATGGTCGGGCTCGGTTCAGCATCATCGAGATAGGCTTCGGAAATGTCGGCCCCAATCAAGGTGACGACGGGATCGCCATCATCATTATTGGCTTCGATATACTCTACGGGAAGCTTTTCGGCCGCTTTCATTTATCCGGTTCGCTCGTCAATTGTGGGGTCGCGCTTTCATCAACGCAAAAATCGCGCCGTTTACAAGTCATTAACTCTTTAAACTTTGGCAACAGTAAGTCCGCGTACTGATTTTGCGCAGGTTTCCGCCAGAAAAACTGCAGTTGCGGCCTAATCGATCAACCAGGACGGGTCGATGATAACTGGCGCGCTTGCCACTTCGACTGTGTCATCTTCAACCACTTTGCCGATGCCACCTTCGCGGCGTTCATAGGCTGAGACCAGCGACATGTATGGCGGCACATGGACAATGCCCTCGCCTTCCACCGGCGCCTTGATCTCGAAGTGGAGATGATAGGTTGTCGGCGTGCCACCAAAATCATTCGAGACGACGCCGATGACATCACCGGCTTTGACCGTTTGCATCTCTGTCACTTGCAGTCGGCGCATGTTGAGATGGACATAGTGATAGATGAAGCCAGTGTCTGTGCCTTTGAGCTGCAGCGAGTAGGATCCGATATATTGGATAATGCCATCCTCAACCGCGACGGCGTCATGCAAGCCACGCTCACGAGGCGTCATCGATCGCATCTGGAGACATTCCGTCGCCGTCCCGGTGCGAAGATCCTGGCCCTGATGAACCTTGTTCAATGAGCACAAGGGTGTCGTCCGGTTCGAGGTGCGGGTCTCACAAAAATTGTCGCGCCAAGGCATGCTGTAATTTGAAACATCACACTGGTCCCCGCCGACGCCGCCACCGGGGCGATAGACTTGGGAGTTCAGATAAGTCGGAGCCGACTTGATCGGGAATAGCATTTCCGGCGCATAGACCGTGTCATCTGCGCGGCCGAAGCCGGATCCAGGCAGAAGATCGCCCGGCGCGTAGAATTCGAACTTAACCGGCAGGGGTTCCGGGTCGGGTTCTGCGGGCGAGGTCTCCACCACCTCAGTTTCCTCTGGTTCTTCGACTGGCGCGTCGGCGTCTCGATCGATGACATCGACTGGCGCGGCGTCCGTATCATCAAGCGCTGGATCTGGATCAATCTCGACCGGGTCGGTCGGGTCTACCGGAGCTTCGTCTTCAGTCGGTGTTTCCGCGTCAGGGTCCGCGTCTGTCGGCGGCGCTTCATCAGACGTCTCATCGTCTGGTCCGTCCGTTGTCTCATCGACGGGGTCCGGGTTGTTGACCGGAATCTCAACTGGCTCTTCGCCCTCGCCATATGGGTCTGTCACCGGAACGGTTGGCGGGGCCGGGCCAGGTGCGCCGTCTGGAATGACCGGCTTCGGTTCATTCTGGTGATCGCCGCCTGGCACGCGAATGACATCGCATCCTGCCAGGGCGATCGCTGAAACGGCAATCAGCGTCCAGTGTTTCGACATTATCGTGTCCCCGCGATCAGTAGTTTCTCTACTTCGGCCAAGGCCT
>JBCCZH010000441.1:0-2607 GCA_039188075.1 Pseudomonadota bacterium | reverse complement strand
CGATCCAGCAGCGGAATCTGGAAAACCGGCTTGGCGTCAAGGTGATCGATCGCACAGGCTTGATCCTGGAAATATTCGGTCTTCGCGCCCGAACCAAGGAGGGCCGATTACAGGTCGAACTGGCCCGGTTGCTATATGAGCGATCGCGCCTGGTACGGACCTGGACCCACCTTGAGCGCCAGCGCGGGGGACGCGGATTCCTTGGTGGTCCTGGCGAAACGCAGCTCGAGGCGGACAAGCGCATGATCGACCGGGCCGCCAAGGAAGCCGCGTCCACCGGGGCCGCCAAGGAAGCCGCGTCCACCGCGCTGACGCTCAAGGTGGGTCCAGGTCCGCACCAGGCGCGATCGCTCATATAGCAACCGGGCCAGTTCGACCTGTAATCGGCCCTCCTTGGTGCGGGCTCGGAGACCGAATATTTCCAGGATCAAGCCTGTGCGATCGATCACCTTGACGCCAAGCCGGTTTTCCAGATTCCGCTGCTGGATCGGTGTCAGAGCCGCATCGATAATGACGATCGAGCAATCATGGCCTTTCACGTCGGCTTCGAGCCGGTCCAAAAGGCCGCCCGACAGGAGGTATCCCGGCGTCGGCTTTCTGACATTTTCCGCGCGCAGGAATTCCAGCTCACAGCCGAGCGCCTCAACCAGGCCGGCTGATTCGTCCAGGCGCACCTCGCTCGGCCGCTCTGATGCCAGAGTCCATGGGATAATAATGCCCGCCTTTTCAGGCGGTTGTTCCAAATCGAACGGTTTTTGCGTCAACTGACCTAGCTATCGTCTTCGTCGAAGAGTTGCACGTGTGCGCCTGGCGCGATGGTCGAGATTGCGTGCTTGTAAACCAGTTGCGGGGGACGTCCATCACCGCGCAACAACACACAAAAGTTATCGAACCAAGTCACAACGCCTTGTAATTTCACACCATTCACCAAGAATATCGTCAATGGCGTTTTAGACTTACGGACTGCGTTTAAGAATGTGTCCTGGAGGTTCTGCTTTTTATCTGAAGACATGTTTTCCCTGTCCTTCTTTTATACTGCAGCGGCTATAACGATTGAAGCGAATTGGCAAGCTATCGCGTCGTTATCTTTGCCAAAATGAGGGATTCAACGCAGGCAGCAGCGCAATCACCTCTAATCGCCCAAGGATCATGCCGAGAATGACGCAAAATTGGGCGACGCCATGCAGTTCGGCATTCATTCCCGCAAGAATATGCCCTGCATTCGAAAGACTGCCAATCCCGGCCAGAATGGCGTCATCGAATGACAAGCCTGCAGCGCTCAGCAGAAGGGTGCCAAGCGTGCAGGCCACGATATAGCCAACGAGATAGACCCAGACGCTCATCACGGTGCGATCGGACTGACGACGGCGGCGGAAGGCGAAATGTTTCATGCTGCCGCGATAGCCCAATTGGGCGAATTCCAGCGCCACGCGACGGCTCAGCACGATCAGGCGCGCCAGTTTGAAACCTCCGGCCGCGGATAAGGCCGACCCACCGATCAGAACCGGAAACAGGACGAGCACTATCGGCAGGCGCGAGAACTGTTGCGGATCCGTGAGCGCGATCCCGCTGGTTGCCAAAGATGACGTCGCCCAACCGATACTCTCGATCAAAGGCAGCCCGGCCAGAAAAGCCAGCATGGCAATCAGGGTTAGCGAGCCAATCCAGGCCAGCGTTTCCGGATCAACCAGAACCGACCGCACCCGTCCCTGCCCTGCGCCATCGACCGCGATCAGGCCAAGCGTGCCCAGCACCAGGCCCAACCATAGGGCAATGGAATGCAAAGGCCCGGCTTGCGGCGCCATATCGAAACCAAGTGGATCGACCATGCCGGTTGTAATCGCGCTGACCGCTCCAGCCAGCGCATCTCGCGGTGCCAACCCAAGCGCCAGAAGGATCGCAGCCAGAACAAGCGAACTGCTCAGGATCAGCGCGCTGCTCACGCGAATAATGCGCCCGATCGGGTCGAAGAAGCTGCCCTCTGTTTCACTGAAAAAGCGATTGCGGTGGACGCCCGGGCCACCGAGATTGAGACCGGAAAAGACGCTTGCCGCAATCGTGATACTGGCAATCGCGCCGATCAGGTGCAGCATGGCACGCCAGACAAAAATACTGATCGGCATCGGGTTCTGCACAGGGTCGAGCCGACTATGGCCCGTGGTGGTCAGGTTCGAGACGCTTTCATAAAAAGCCGCCAGAAAGTCCGGTGTTCCGATATAGTCGATGAAGGGAATGGCGGCGATCGCGGCCCCGACCGTCCAGAACAGGAGCGCAACCGCCAACCCATCTCGCGCCTGCGCGCGTTTCTGCGGCTTATCGGTTAACAGGATCACCGTTGACCCAAGCGCGCCGATGCTGATCGACGTCCCGGCAAAGACCATTAATTGCTGCGTTTCTCCGGTCGCGGCGGCGACCATGAAACAAACTGCCAGCAAGACCGAAAAGCCCAGCGCGACGAATGAAAAGACACGAACGACGGCGAGATGATTCAATCTGTCCTCCCGCCTAGAAGAAGTCTGCGCTGACCCTGAAGAATTGCTCGACTTTGCGGGTCGCGCTGGTCTCGTAGAACAGGAGCAGTCGGTCATCCGTTTCAACGACGGTTTT
>JBCCZH010000440.1:0-2611 GCA_039188075.1 Pseudomonadota bacterium | reverse complement strand
GTCAGGCTACGAAAAGAATGATAAGATCAGAAGGACGCACTGGCGGCGCCTGGTCCAGGTGGCCAGGGCCTAACGCATGAAAACATGCCATCGCAGGCGCGCTTGGTCTCAGGCGCTTAAAAGCCTCTCCGAAAGGAAGGCAGTTCAATCCGCGTTTGAAACAAGCGCGCCTTGCCTTTTCATCCCCTCAAGGCTGAAGCCTGTGAGGCGCTTTGGCGTGCGTCTGGTTCGCTTCTGGACCTGTATCGCCCGCTCGACTACGCTCAACATGCGGGGGATAGAGGAGAGGGAATATGAAAAAACTCCATTGGGCAGCGCTCACAGCGCTCGCACTCAGCGGACTGGCGCAGGCGCAAGAAACCCAGAAGCTGCAACCCAAGCAGCTTCAGGAAGTCCAATTACCGCAACAGGTCCTGACCCCGCCGGGAAAGCAACCGCGACTGGAGCTGGAAGCGATTGATACGACGCAGAGATCGCGCGCCGCCGGATGTATCAAGCACCAGGTGTATAATGTTCAGGGGCTCAATCGGATTTCGACCCTGTTCGTGATCGAGACCTCATCCGGTGACAAGACGTTCAATTTTGAAGGCAATGCCATTCGCTTTATTCCGGACGGCGATCCCCTGCCGCTGGCCAGCACATTGGAAACCAATCGCTGGGATCGGATTCTGACCACGCTGGAACGCGCGGCGGCGGCCGACAAGCCACTCCTGGTCGATTATAACACCACGACCCGCGAAGTGTTCGGGATCTTCGTCCAATGGTCGGGGAATTGCGCGCCCTAATCGCGGCTGGCCAGATAGGTTTCCCTGAACTCGCCGCATGACGGGGTTGGCGCATTCGTGTCCATGCCGAACACGATGCGCCAGTTGCCATCCTGCTGCGCCATGGTCAGCTGATTGATGCCACAGCCAACCAGGTCGCCATTCACGGTGATCGTGAAAGGCGCCCAGACCGTCGCGAGCCGGCCATAGGTTTCGGTCTCGACGCCGAACAAGACTTCATGCGCGGCGCCGGTGTCGAGCGTCCCGACCCAGTCGCGCCAGCGCTGCAGGCCATCCGGGCGCAAGTCGCCCGTATCGGTCACGCGGCGCAGCGTGGCGCCGTCGGCAAAGACCTGATCGACCATGTCAGCATCGCCCTGATACATGGCGCGCATCATGGAAAAGGCGGTCGCTTCCGGGCTGGAAAGATCAATCGGCGCCAGCATGTCCGGGGCGGCGTCTTCGCTCATCGCGAGCGGAGTAAACAAACCCGCGGGAATGAGGGAGAGTGCGAAGAGAATGTGGCGCATGGATCAGCCTTTCTGTCGCGCCGCATTGCGCGATCTTCATCCACCCCCTCTATGCGACGGGGGTCTTTTGCGCCACATTGGCGCAAATGTTTGTTGCCGTCTCCCCTGTTTGTCCAACCACCGATCTGCCGAAAACCGTGGGGTTCTGGAAAATGTTGGGGTTTGACCTCGTATTCGCCGATCATGCCGAACTGTCCGCGGCCTCCTATGCGGGCGTTCAACGCGACACGCTCGAGCTGCATTTACAGACCTTCACGCCTGACCAGATCCAGACGACGCAAACCATGGCAACAAGGATCCGTCTTACCAGCCGCGAGGCATTAGAGACCTTGTACGCGGAATGGGACCTGCATGGATTCACTACCGCTAAGCTGGAAGCCAAGCCCTGGGGCAATTACGAATTCGGGTTTTACGATCCCGACAAGACCCCGTTCTTTTTCTATGTCGATCTTTGAGGAGGGCGCTGATGCCACCCTTTCATCTTGCTTTCCCGGTTCATGATCTCAGTGCGGCGCGGGCCTTTTACGGGGATTTGCTGGGCTGCCCGGAAGGTCGCAGCAGTGAGGATTGGGTGGATTTTGACTTTTATGGCCATCAGATTGTCGCGCATCTGGCGCCCGAAGATTGTGACCCGACCGGGACATCTGGCGTTGACGGCAAAAACGTGCCCGTCCGCCATTTTGGTCTGGTGCTCGATATGGCGTCCTGGCAAGCCTTGTCGAAACGTCTGTCTGGCCAGGTGGATTTTATCATCGACCCCTATGTTCGGTTTGCCGGCGAACCGGGCGAACAGGCCACCATGTTCTTTTCCGACCCCTCCGGCAATGCGATCGAACTCAAGGCGTTTGCGGATCTCGGACGTTTGTTCGAAAAATAGTAACCATTTTTCGCTTTCTGGAGGCGATTTTTCGACAGATCCGCAGATCTTGGATCGCGGCTGTCATTGGATCCGGGGGCGTAGCAGGAGACCGGTATGGACCTCTTCAGTCAATTTTTTGCGGAGATGACTGCAAACAGCCCGCGCTGGGTTTTGATCTGGGTGAATGTGATGGTCATCGTCCTCGCCCTCGCCATACCGTTCAGCTTCTCCTATCGCGAAGCGCGCTGGATTCTGCTCGGCACAGTGCTTGGTATGTTAGGCACGGTCGCCGCCTATGGGATGTTCGGGTTCACTCGTTTGCTTGGACTTGGGCATATTCTGTTCTGGACGCCAACCCTGATCTACATCATCACCGTGCGCGGCTGGAAGACCTATCACAAGACGCTGTTTTCGCGATGGATGATCCTGGCGGCGATCATTATCGGCATTTCATTGTG
>JBCCZH010000439.1:0-2614 GCA_039188075.1 Pseudomonadota bacterium | reverse complement strand
TAACCATGATAGTCCTGAATCGGGCTGATACAGGCCGTGGTTAGCGCCGCAAGCGCAATAGATGCTAGAATGACACGTCGCGCCATGAGGAAACTCCTGATAGTTGCGCTGGAGATAACGGTGAAAACCTGCCATTGGCAACCTCCATGAAACACCCGATCGGAGTCAAAAATAGGGCAAACATGTTCAATTGGTTCAATCGAAAATCAGCCGATAAAGACGTCGCACGGCGCTGGCGCGATGCCGTCAACACGACGGCACGGAAACCCGAGCCATTTCTTCGCGAATGGCTGACCGACACGGTTTATGGTCGATTCAACATGGTCACTCTTGTGGCGACGCTGGCCATGCGGCGGATGCGGGGCCTTGGCGGGGAAGGTAAAGCCTTGTCTGAGGCGTTCTCTGAGTTGCTTTTCTCTGACTTTGACCATGCGCTGCGCGAACATGGCGTCGGCGATTCGTCGATTGCCCGGCGGATTCGCAAAATGGGTGAAGAGTTTTTTGGCCTCGCCAAAGCGATCGATCAGGCTTTGTCAGCCGCCGCGCCAAAACAGGCTGTAACAGAGGTTTTGCAGCGGAATGTCCAGAAGGATGCAGAAAAAGCCGCGGCGCTTGCGGCCTATTTGATCGACCTGAATGTCGATGTGGAGGATCTGTCCGATGTGCAAGTCCGCGCCGGGCCCGATGCCTTGTGAATTTGCAGTTCTGCCAAGCTGTTATGTTCGTAAAGAGATGCGTTGCCTTTCCGATCGGGCGCGCATAGGTTGCGCCGATCTTACACGGCAATGCGGAGTCTTGATCCGATGGCCAGCTTGATACTGTCAATTGACGCAATGGGGGGCGATGCGGCTCCGACCGTTGTGCTTGACGGTTTGAAACACTTTTCCGAACGGCGCAGCAATGTGCTGTTTGAAATTCATGGACGCGCGGAAGACATCACGCCGGGGCTCGAATCCCGCGGGTTGATGGACCGCTGCACCATCATGCACCATGATGACGTCGTCAGCATGAGCGAAAAGCCCTCAGTCGCGCTGCGCCGGGCCAAGACGACCAGCATGTGGGGCGCGGTTCAGGCGGTTAAGGCCGGGCGCGCCGGCGCTGCCGTATCGGCTGGAAATACAGGCGCCTTGATGGCTTTCGCCATGATGGCCCTGCGCAAGATGGAGGGCGTGCACCGACCCGCCATGACCGCGATCTGGCCGACCATTGAAGGGCGCTCCATCGTCCTGGATGTGGGAGCCAATCTCGATGCGGACTCTGACCAACTTGTCACTTTTGCGATCATGGGAGAGGCCTATGCTCGCGCTGTGACGGGAAAAGTGAAACCGACCATCGGCCTGCTGAATATCGGCTCCGAGGAAGACAAGGGCCGCGACACGCTGAAACTGGCGGCCGAGCGCCTGCGTGAGCCCGAACTGGGCCTGGATTTCCGCGGCTATGTCGAAGGCAATGATATTGCCATGGGCGCCGTCGATGTCGTGGTGACGGACGGCTTTACCGGCAATGTGGCTCTGAAGACGGCGGAGGGCACGGCGCGCCTGGTGGCATCCTATGTCCGCGAAGCGCTGACCTCCGGCGTCATCTCCAAAATGGGCGCAGCGCTTGCCAGTTCGGGCCTGAAACGTCTGCGCGAGAAGATGGACCCGTCAAATGTCAATGGCGGGGTATTGCTGGGGCTCAATGGCGTCGTGGTGAAAAGCCATGGTGGTACCGATGCCGAAGGCTATTCGACCGCGGTCAGTCTTGCCGCTGACCTCGCGGCGAGTCGCTATATGGAAGAAGTTGCGTCCGGCCTGCGCCGTGACAGTGTCGAAGTCAGCTTGAGCGAGGCGTCAGAATGACGGCGATCAGAAGCGTTATCCGCGGCACCGGGGGCTATCTCCCCGAACGCATCATGAGCAATGAGGAAATGTCGACCATTGTCGAAACCTCGGATCAGTGGATTCAGGAGCGGACCGGCATCCGCCAGCGCCATATCGCGGCGGATGGTGAGCTGACCTCTGATCTGGCCACACAGGCCGCAACGCGCATTCTGAAGGGTGCCGGCATCGCCGCAGAAGCGGTCGATCTTATCGTCCTTGCGACCACGACGCCGGACAAGACTTTCCCGGCCACGGCGACGGCGGTGCAAGCCAAGCTTGGCACAGGGCCGGGGGCTGCATTTGACGTTCAGGCCGTCTGTTCCGGATTCCTGTTTGCGCTGGCCACCGCGGATTCGATGCTCAAGACCGGGCTGTTCAAGACGGCTCTGGTGATTGGTGCGGAAACCTTTACCCGTATTCTCGACTGGTCTGATCGCGGTACGTGCGTGCTATTCGGCGATGGCGCCGGCGGCGTGGTTCTGACCGCCGAAAGCGAATCCGATGCTGGCGATCGCGGCGTACTCACGCATCATATCCGCACCGATGGAACCAAGAGCGAATTGCTGCATGTCGATGGCGGCGTGTCCTCGACCGGGACGATCGGGCATGTTCGGATGCTCGGCAATCAGGTCTTCCGCCACGCGGTGACGAATATTTCAAGCGCCATTGATGCTGTGTACGAGGAAACCGGCATCACATCTGATGATGTCGACTGGTTCGTGCCGCATCAGGCCAATCAGCGCATCCTCAAC
>JBCCZH010000438.1:0-2628 GCA_039188075.1 Pseudomonadota bacterium | reverse complement strand
GAGATATTCGGTCTGTTGGCCGATCAGGGCGCTGGCGCAGGTGGCGAGATCCAGCTGACGGATTCCATGGCGCGGCTGATGGAGATGCAACGCTTCTTTGCTTACGAGTTTGAAGGCGCGCCTTATGATTGCGGCTCCAAGCTCGGCTATTTTGGCGCCGTCCTGGCGCATGCGCTGGATCATCCCGAGATTTCAGGTGGTGTCCGCGACCTCATCTCCAAGCTGTAAGTTGACGCCTCATCGGCATCGGTTTAGCGCGGCGACATGAAACGCAAACTGCCGACCCGATCTGATGTCGCTGCGGCTGCCCGGCGGATCAAGGGGCATGTCGACACAACCCCGATCTTTCGATCGGCGGCATTAGACGAGATTGCTGGCGCCAAACTGCTGATCAAGGCGGAGTGCCTGCAGCAGACGGGCAGTTTCAAACTCCGCGGCGCCACCAACCGCCTGTTGCAGATTCCCGATAAACAACGCGCCGCCGGTGTTGTCGCTTTCTCATCCGGCAACCACGCTCAAGGCATTGCGCGTGCCGCCAAGCGTCTCGGCATGCCGGCTCTGATCGTTATGCCGACGGATGCGCCGGACGTGAAAACCGATGGCGTGAAGGCGGATGGTGCAGATGTGTACCTGTATGACCGGAATTCCGAAAACCGGGAAGAGATCGCTGCCGAGATCGCTCGCAAACGGGGCGCCGTCCTGGTACCGAGTTTTGATGACCCGATGATCATTGCCGGGCAAGGCACAGTCGGACTGGAATTCGCGGCCCAGGCCAAGGTCCTCGACACGCGGCTGGATCATCTGATCTGCTGCACCGGGGGCGGCGGCCTGATTTCCGGGATCTGTCTCGGCCTCAGTGGATCGAGCCCCGAGACGCGTGTCTGGACGGCGGAACCGGAAGGGCATGATGACTGGAAACGCTCGCTCGAGTCTGGCCAGATCCAGACCAATGCGCCCGGCACACGGTCCATCTGCGACGCCATTCTGACGCCCGCACCAGGCGAGCTGACCTGGGCTGTTGGACATCAATATCTGGCTGGCGGATGCGTCGTCTCTGATGCGCACGCCTTTGAAGCAATGCGGCTGGCCTTCCGGCAATTGCGCCTGGTGGTGGAGCCCGGCGGCGCTGTAGCGCTGGCCGCGGCACTGTTTCGACTGCCGGAAGCGGCGAAAGGGAAAACGGTCGGCGTGGTGCTGACCGGCGGCAATGTCGATTCCAGACTGTTCGCGAAAGTGCTGAGCCGCGCGGTCTAGCTTTCTTTCATCAGGCGCGCTTTCTGGCGCTGCCAGTCGCGCTTCGCTGAGGACTCGCGCTTGTCGTGCGATTTCTTGCCGGTGCCGATGCCGATCAGCAATTTGGCGAAGCCGCGATCATTGAAATAGAGCTTGAGCGGCACGATGGTCCGCCCGGCGCGTTCCACCGATTGCGCCAGACGATTTCGTTCGCGCTTTGACACCAGCAGTTTCCGCTTGCGCCGCGGCGCATGATTGAACCGATTGGCGCCTTCATAAGTCGGAATGTCGGAATTGATCAGCCACAGCTCACCTTCTTCAACGGCGGCATAGCTTTCGGCAATATTAGCCTTGCCATTGCGCAGCGATTTGACCTCGCTGCCGGTCAGCATCAGGCCAGCCTCCAGCGTGTCTTCGACCGCATAGTCGAAGCGCGCGCGCCTGTTCTCGGCGACAAGACCGTCGCTACGGCCTTTGGATTGAGCCTTTTTTGCCATGAAGTCTTATAGCCCAGCTGCCGCCATCGCGTCATCAATACGCTGACAGGTCTCTGCATCTGGTGCCGTAATCGGCAGGCGGACCTCGTCCGAACAGACACCCATCTTCGCCAGGACATATTTTGCCGGTCCGGGCGACGGCGAGAAGAACATCGCCTTGTGGATATGGATCAGCCGCTGATCAAGTTGGCGCGCTGTGTCCAGATCACCGGCATCAAAGGCGGCATGCATTTGCGCGCAGAGGTCTGGCGCAACATTGGCGGAGACAGAGATACAGCCGGTGCCACCCATGGCACGATGGCCCAGGCTGGACGGGTCTTCGCCTGACAATTGCGTGAATTGTTCGCCTTGCGTGAGCGCGGCGTGCATGGAAACCCGGCCGAGATCATTGCTGGCATCCTTGATGCCGATGATGTTTGGCAATTTGGCCAGCCGACCTACGGTTTCGGGCAACAGATCCGATGCGGTGCGCGACGGCACATTATACATCACGATGGGCATCGAAACGGCATCATCAATAGCTCTGAAATGCGCCTCCAACCCAGATTGATCAGGCTTGTTATAATAGGGACAAATCACCAAAGCCGCGTCAGCACCGACCGTCTTGGCGTGCTGAATGAGTTCAATCGCCTCGCGCGTCGAATTGGAGCCAGCGCCCGCAATGACGGGCACACGGCCACCGGCAACTTGGATGCAGAGCTCGACCACTTCGCGGTGTTCAGCATGGGACAAAGTCGCGGATTCGCCCGTCGTCCCACAGGGGACGAGGGCCCCGGAACCGCCTGAAATCTGGCTTTCGATCAAATTTGCGAACGCGTCCCGGTCAATGGCCCCGTTCTTGAATGGGGTTACGAGCGCTGGAATAGAACCATGAAACATCTGTCAGATACACACACTT
>JBCCZH010000437.1:0-2655 GCA_039188075.1 Pseudomonadota bacterium | reverse complement strand
TCGCGCGCAAGAAAGTACATTGGCTGATCTCTTGTGCAATGGGATTGAAATGGCGATGCCGCCCTATCAGCGCAGCTATTCCTGGGAAAATTCTGAGGCACAGGCCCTGCTCTCGGACCTGCATGATGCCAGCGAAAGCGGCGAAAGCCATTTCATTGGCGCCATTGTCCTGGTGCGGGAAGCCTCTGGCCGCTTCCTGATTGTCGACGGCCAGCAAAGACTGACGACGCTGACCATCCTGCTTTCCGTGCTGCGCGACACCGAGACGGACGAGGATCGCAAGACCGAGATTCACAGCATGATAGCTGATGACGAGACCGACAAGAACGGCCCGACCTGGCGCATCTCGCTCAATCATATTGATGGCCCATATCTGCGCGAAGCGATCCAGACCCGCGGCGCGTCGCTGAAAAAAGACGTTGAGCCGAATGATAGCGAGAGCCAGCGGCGGATGACGCGCAACCTTGAGAATTTCATCAAGACGGTGCGCAACATGTCCCCGGAGGCACAGCGGGAACTGGCAGACACGATCAAGAATCGCATCCTGCTCGTCAAGGTCGTCGTCGAAGACTGGGATGGCGGATATAATGTATTCCGCGTCCTCAACACGCGCGGCAAGGCGCCGAACACGCATGACATCATCAAGACCGACCTGCTCGAAAACGCCCACCTGACACCGGAAGAAGCGGACGCTTATTCGCGTGAATGGTCGGAACATGAATCGCGGCTCAGCGGCTCCGGCTTTGATGACCTGCTCAATCAGATCAGCACGCTCTATGCCCGCAAGACCCGCAAGGGCGCCAGCGAGTTTCGCAAGGCCGTGATCAACCGATCGATTGGCGGCACACGCGAATTCCTGAGCAAGGAATTGCCGGCCTATGTCGATGCCTATGTCACGATCTCAACCGGCAAGTGCGAATTCGGAAACCTGACCCCGCAAATCAGCGAATGCCTGAACCATTTGCGTTTGATCGATCATCAATTGTGGCGCGCACCTGCGCTGAAATTCCTGGTCAATCATAATGGCAGTCCGGAAATCGCCCTCGCCTTCTTCCGCAGCCTCGAGCGGTTTGCCTATGGCGCGATGATGGCGATCACGGAACAGCGAAGTCGGCAAAGACGGTATCAGAAGATTGCCGACAATGCCGACAATGCGCGGGTCCTGCTCTCTGATAGCGGGCCGCTCGCCCTGTCCCGTGAAGAACGGCGCGAGATTTCCAACCGCCTGCGCAGCCGCTTCGGTGCCTTCGCTCAACGCCGCGCGATCGCCTTGCGGATGAATGCCGAGATTGAACACGGGATCGCGCTGGGTCCTGATGATGGCGCGACGGTCGAACACGTCCTGCCGAAGAACCTGCCTGAGGAATCCCCATGGCGGAATGCCTGGCCCAATCAATCTGTCCATCGCGACCTGGTCGACACGATCGGAAATTTTGCCTTGCTGTCGCAATCGACCAATCAGAAAGCCGACAATCTGTCGTTCATGGAAAAGAAGGCGCTCTACTTCGCAGGCGAGCAGCCCGAATTCGCCCTGACCCAGGATATTGAAGACAAGGTCGCCTGGACGCCGGACGTCACCCGTAGCCGCACCGAGCATTTGTCAAAAATCATGGAAAATGCCTGGCAGCTGAACCAGGCCATGCTGTCCATGTAAGACTTGGAGAGCGCTTAAGAGGTTGTTTCCGCTGTGCGCCGATCAGCGGCATAGTCGGCCAGCTTGTCTGCCGCGTCGCGGGCCGAGTCGATGCTGGCATCAAATTGCGCCAGGGCATAGGTGGTTGGATTGGCGTCGGCCATATCAAGATCTGACAGGACGGTGATAAAGGTCCGGCGCGCTTTCTTGGCTGTGACCAGTGCGGTCTCATAGCTCAGCAAATCTGCGCGCAGGGCTTTGGCGGTCATCTCGGTCTCGAACAGTTTTTCGACTTCCATGGTCGCGACGTCGAGGCCGTGGGCGGCGTGTTCAATATCCGTGCGAATGAAGTCCGCCTGCTCGCTCGCCACATCACTCTGGCGCTTCACTTGCGAGATATAGGTGGCATCGTCGGCGCCATCATCATCGCTGGCGCCATCCATGAGCACACGGGCAAAGTCGAAAAGCCCTTTATTGGCGGTGACCCAGTTCTTGCGCTCGGCCTGTTCGGTATAGGCATTGGCGACTTTGCTGAGACTGCTTTCCTGGCTGGCGTAACTTGTTTCAACCGTGGCTTCAGAGGCAACCATGGAAACGGTTGCGCAGCCACTCAAAGTGGTCGCCAATAGTAGGAAAAAAAGTACACTACGCATAAGGCTGTTCACCTGCCTGAAGTTTTCACTCACCCGCAATATCACATACAGATGAGAAAATCGCCGTCCATACCCTTTATTCATACTTTAACAGCCGATAGGTGAAGAGGTCGTGAACAAAGGCAAAAAATGCTTAAACTTTATCCACCTATAGAAGCCAGGCGCTCCGGGTTCCTGCGTGTTAGTGACCTGCACGAGATCTATTGGGAAGAATCGGGCAATCCGAACGGACTCCCCGTCCTGGGCATACATGGCGGCCCCGGCGGCGGCTCGAGTCCCGAAATGAGACGCTTCTTCGATCCGACCATCTATCGCATCATTCTGATGGATCAGCGCGGCTGCGGAAAATCGACCCCGCACTCTGAACTG
>JBCCZH010000436.1:0-2675 GCA_039188075.1 Pseudomonadota bacterium | reverse complement strand
GTCTCACAGGCTTCACGAATGCGATTCTTGACCGGTGTGGTCAGTGCCCCGGTTTCGGCTGCAAAGGTGTGGAACATTTTCATCATGCCTTCGCAGTGCAGCGACTCATCGCGCACGGACCAGGATACGATCTGTCCCATGCCCTTCATCTTGTTGAAGCGCGGGAAATTCATCAGCATCGCAAATGAAGCGAATAGCTGCAGCCCTTCGGTGAAGCCGCCAAACACCGCCATTGAGGTCAGAATGTCCTCTTCGGTATCCGTGCCGAACTGGCCGAGATAGTCATGCTTCGCGGCCATTTCCTCATATTCCATAAAGGCCGAGAATTCGGAATCCGGCATGCCGATCGTTTCCAGCAGCAGGGCGTACGCGGCGATATGGACGGTTTCCATATTGGAAAACGCGGACAGCATCATGCGCACTTCAACCGGCTTGAAGAGCGGCATATAATTTTCCATGTAATTGGCGCCGACTTCGACGTCTGATTGCGTGAAGAAGCGGAAAATCTGGGTCAGCAGATTGCGTTCCTTGTCATTGAGCTTGTTGACCCAATCCTTGCAATCCTCGCCCAGCGGCACTTCTTCCGGCAACCAGTGTACTTGCTGCTGCAATTTCCAGAAATCATACGCCCAGGCATACCGGAACGGTTTGTACGACTTTGACGGCGTCAAAAGTCCTGGAAGTTTCATCATACCATCGGGCATCGCTTTCCCCTGCCTAAATCTCTTCAATACCACATATAGTGTCTGAAGCTGGACCCACACGCAAGATGTATCCTGCAATGGTGCGGCACTTCTCCACAGCCTGCCCACAGAAAAGGCTCTGTTAACCCCGAATCAGATCGACTTGGGCGGCAAATACTATTTTTGCCTCATGCGGCGATCATCGCGCTATGGAAATTGACACCGCGCCAAATCGTTGAGGCCCGCTCTGGGCGACGAATTCTTCGGTGCGGTGGACATAGGTAAAAGCCAGTTGAACATCGCCCTGATGCAGCGCCACGCCAAGCTGCAAGTCGGCGCCGAAGTCGCGCCGGTCTTCGACCCGCGCACTGTCGCGAAACAGATTGCCGTCGAGAAACATGTCCCTCGCAATCGCGCGCCCTTCAAGACCCGCAAAAACATAGCCGCCAAACGCCTGCCCCGGTTTGAACACGCCGGCGCCGGCCAAGGCTGGCCGAATGCGAGGCGGACCAAAATCAGAGGACAGATCCCAGCCCAGACGCGCCATCCCGCCCGCGCTGGCATAGGTCCGCACATTGCCAAGCGTCACGCCGCCATGCAGCGCGTAATCAGTTTCCAGATTGAACGGCAAGTCAGGTCCTTCAAACTGCCGCATGCGCTGCGCCGTGATTTCAAGGCCGAGCTCATCCTTTAGCTGCGAGTCCCATCCCCGCGGCTCAATCGCCTGTAGCAGATCGTGCCAGTTTTCTTGAACAAACTCGCCGCCAGCCGATGGCCCGACAATGCCAAGATTGACCTGCAGGACATCCTGCACTGTCTGGCCCGGGCCAAGCCGGGTCGTACCCACCACGGTCCCCGACGCATAGAGCCAGGCCGCATATGGCCGGTCGGTTGGGTCTGGAATTTCTGTCTCGATATTTTCAGGCGTAAAAATCGTATGCGACAGGGCAAAGCCCTGGCGCAGCTCGGTGCGATCAAGATCCAGGATCGGTATGCGATTGGCCACCCAGTTCAAACCCGGAGTCACCCGATTGGCCGGTCGAACGCGCTCCAGTCGGAGCCCGTTTGAATAATTTCGATCCGTGCCGCCAAACAGATCGTTCTCGGAGGTCAGCGACCAAACGCCGACCGGTTCATCTGCCGTGTCATGCGCGGCTTGTGCAAAGGCCGAGGGCACAAAAAAAGCCGCCAGGACGGCGGCTCTGATTCTTGAGGGCGCAACCATGCGCCTAGCGCTTAATCGTGAATGTCACCCCTGCAAAGTCTTCATTCTCACTGGCGCCGAGATTGCGCTCGCGATACTCGACCTCGCGGCGAATATAGCTGAATGACAGCTGACCCAAGCCACGCTGGATCGAGAGTCCGGCCTGAATATCGCCAACCGTTACCTTGTCGCGCAGCGCCATGCTGCCAACTGCGACCGCGCGCTCCTGATCCGGTTCCCAGACCAGGGCTTCTCCGTCTGCACCAGCAAACAGGTACCAGCTGGAGGCGGGATCTTCCCCGCGCTTGTCGAAATACTGACCAATCCGAACTTCACCCCCGAAGCGGCGGGACGCATATTGTCCGTCGCGGGTAATTTCGACCCGAGGTGCGATTCCGACGTCAAATCCGAGACCGGTCCGTTCAGACGGCGCCGAGAAGGCAATCTCTGCAGTCAAGCGACGTTGCTCCCGCGGTACAGGCGACAGGCTTGCGCCGGTCCGGTCTGCGGCGACATCGGTCATGATCGCGCTTGAATAAAGCCGGCGGCTGGTCAGCGGATTGGCGGAATCGATGCCAAAGCCAAGATCCGTATCTGCAGGAACCTGAAAGCCGAAATGGCGAGTCGTTTCGGTTTGTGAGAAAGACCCGGTATAGACCAGATTGACGCGCGTGCGCGAGCGCTCGCCGAGCGAGCGGCTGGCTGCGATAATCGTGGCATTGTCAATCTGAGGCCCGATGTTCTCTTGCGCGTGAACACAGGTCTGACATGCCATCGCGGCTATCATT
>JBCCZH010000435.1:0-2690 GCA_039188075.1 Pseudomonadota bacterium | reverse complement strand
TCCATGGCGGCGAACACAGCGGCGCCGCCGGCATCATCCGCTTCGGTCGACAGAAACAGGGCGGAGGGTTCGCGCGCCGGGGCGAGACCGTATTGATGCATTTCAAAAATGCCGATCTCATCCGTGGGCCCGAACCGATTCTTCACGGCGCGCAGGATGCGGAACTGATGACCGCGCTCGCCTTCAAAATAGAAGACTGTATCGACCATGTGTTCGACGACGCGTGGTCCAGCAATCTGGCCTTCCTTTGTGACATGCCCGACCAGGATCAAAGCTGCGCCGGACTTTTTGGCCCAGCGCGTCAATTCCTGGCCGCAGGCTCTGACCTGGCTGACGCTGCCGGGCGCGGCTTCCAGACTGTCTGACCACATGGTTTGAATCGAATCGATGACGACAAAGTCAGGCTTGGCCGATTTCAGCGCCGAGAGTACTTTTCGCAAATCCGTTTCGGTGGCGAGTTGTACCGGGCTGTCGGCGACTTTCAGACGGCGCGCCCGGTCCTGGATCTGCGCCGTGGCTTCTTCGCCGGACACATAAACCGATGTCAGCCCATTCCGGGCCAGGCGGGCGGCAACCTGCAAGAGCAATGTGGATTTACCGATCCCGGGATCGCCGCCAATCAGGGTCGCGCTGGACGGTACGATGCCGCCCCCAAAGACGCGATCGAGCTCATCGACGCCAAGAATGATCCGTTCCGGCGGGGCGTCATCACCATCGAGGGCGGTAAATGCTGCCTTGCTGGACTTTCTGGCCCCCGCTTTTGGCGCCTTCAATCCGCCGGGTGGACCTGATGCGGCTTCTTCGGTCAGCGTGTTCCATTCTCCGCACGCATCACAACGCCCCGACCATTTCGAATGGACGGCGCCGCAGGACTGACAAACAAAATGCGATTTCGCCATGTGTTCTGCCTAACGGGCTCCGCGAAATTGGGGAAGTGGAATAAGCGGTTGCGGTGTTACAGGTGTAGTAACAAAAATTTCATATTGTTTTTCGATAAGACTGTGCTATACATTAAGTCATAGGGAAGAGAGACAAGCACCGAACACCTCGACAGGAGGAATGACTATGACTCTACAAAAATCCCTGACCACCTTGATCGGATCTGTTGCTGCACTAGCGATGCTGCCGGCTATGGCTGGATCTATTTCGAACACAAATGCCAAATCACTTGAAGTATCTATCGCGGGGTATGATCTGTCTGACCCGGCTCATGCGCAAATCGTCTATTACAAAATTCAAAAAGCTGCGAAACGCGTTTGTCGCAATACCTTGGCGCGCGAGACCTTACGCGAGCGCGCGGACGAACGCCAATGCGAAGAGACGGCCATTCAGGATGCCGTTGCTCAATTGAATGCTCCGGAACTCACACTCGTCATGCTCGAACGCACTCAACGCTCATAGAGTCAGACGGTCTCTGATACATAAGGGCGCAGCATTTATTTGCCGCGCCCTCTCGCTTTTCTCAGCCGGCTGGCGCAAATTGAAGTCTGACGGAGGAAACAGAAAATGAAAATGCCAGAGCAGGGGCGGTCCTGGGAAGACGTCAAAGCGGACATGGACACACGCGGCGCCAAGGATGCCAAATGGCGCGAAGGCCGCACCGCGGTCTATGTTTTCAATGCCGGTGAAGAGATTGCCGCCATACAGAAAGAAGCCTATTCCGCCTTCATGTCGGAAAATGGACTTGGCCCCTTGGCGTTTCCGTCGCTGGCGCAAATGGAAAAAGACGTGATTTCCATGGGGCTGGGCCTGTTGCATGGCCCGGAAGGCAGTACGGGTGCAATGACATCCGGCGGTACCGACTCGATTACAATGGCGATGAAAACGGCCCGTGATTTCGCGCGCGCGAATGGGCGTGCACGGCAACGCGCAAATATTGTCCTGCCTTATTCAGCCCACCTGGCATTCGACAAGGCGGCGCATCTCATGGATGTCGAGATTCGGCGAATTCCGGTCAAAACCGACGGAACCTTCGAAGCAGATGTCGGCGAGATGATTGCGAGCTGTGACTCGGACACGATCATGATGGTCGGGTCGGCGCCAAACTTTCCGCATGGCATCATTGATCCGATTGAGGCGTTGAGCGAGGCCGCGTTGTCGAATGATATATGGCTTCACGTCGACGCATGCGTCGGAGGTTATTTTGCCCCATTCGCCCGGATGAATGGCGTCGCGGTTCCTCCATTCGATTTCGAACTGCCGGGCGTACGGTCGATGAGTGCGGACCTGCACAAATACGGCTATGCCGCGAAAGGCGCTTCGACGGTGCTGTTTCGATCCGAAGACTTGTTTGCGCATATGCCGTTTGACATGAAGGAATGGTCAGGGGCGCCGATGACAACGCCGACGCTTGCCGGTACGCGGCCAGGCGGTGCGATCTCCGCCGCATGGGCGGTAATGAATCATCTTGGCATTGAGGGCTATAAGCGCCTGCAGGGACAAGTCTGTGCGACACGTGAACGGGTTGCGGATGGCGTGAAGCGGCTTGGCTTCGAAGTGCTTGGCAATCCGCTCCTCGGATTGATCGCGTTTCGGCATCCGGATCATCATGCCTTCGCCATTTATGGTGAAATCTATCGCCGAGGCTGGTTTACGTCCGTCACCAAACAGCCGCCGAGCCTGCATTTGATGTTATCGCCCAAACATGCCGATTTCATTGATGATTATCTGGCCGATCTCGAAGCGAGCGT
>JBCCZH010000434.1:0-2707 GCA_039188075.1 Pseudomonadota bacterium | reverse complement strand
TTTTTTGGCGCTTGGACATCCGCAACTTACTTCACAGGCGCATGGGTCGCAGGTGCAAGCATCGCCGCAGCAGCAACGCGTGTCGTTCGGCTCAACTTGGGCGCATCGACATTCAGACGAGCAATTTTTGCAGGCGCATTGCGGAAGTTCAGTCATGTTTTTCTCCATAGATTTTGGCACTCAAGGATACAGACGTAGCCAACCCCCAAATTCTTACAGGCCCTCTGCTCTTTTTGCCTGAGATAGGTAAAAAACAGCGTCTGCCAAAGCTATCCAGACGCCTCTAACGCCTGGAAGTACCAGCGATGCGCCATTGGTAATATCATCGCAAAAATCGCTCACCGCTAATCGCGAACAGCTTCCGATGGAGCAGGGTTTCATGTAGGGTGAGAGGCGACCTTCGTGCAGCCTGTCTCACCCCTTCATAAAATCATACACCGTTTTCGAAAATCGCGCGATCTCGCCCGCAAAATCGTGCCCGTCTGGCAAGCCATCTGCCAGGACGATCAGATAGAAGGCCGCCTCGGGACTCTCGATGATGGCAATGTCATGCATCAGACCGTTCAACGTGCCGGTCTTGTGCGCGATGACGGCGCTATCGGGGAGGAGTTTCGGAATGCGCTCATTGCGCAGATTGTTGCGCATCATGTGCAACACAAAATCATAGTGGGGCCGACTCTCGGCAAGTTTCATCAAGCTCAGGCAATCTTCCGCATGGGTCAGATTGGCCCGCAAAGGTGCGCCGAGGGAGGCATCGTCAAAGCCGACGGACAGGCTCGTGTCGCCTAATCCATTTTCGGCGAGCCAGGTATTCACCTGATCCATCCCGATCGCGTCCAGAACCGCACTCGTGGCGGGATTGTCGCTGACAATCAGCATCAGGCCGATCAAGGCCCTGAGAGAAATTTGATCGCCCGGCTCAAACGCCTGCACGATGGAACAGTAGAAGGTCTCATCGAGCTCACCCACCTGTCGCGACGCCGCCAGGTCCAGATCCGGATCCGCTGCAGCTGCGCAGGCAATCGCGACCTTGATCAAGCTGGCGGACGGCATGGCCAGGGTCGCATTCACCGCGACTCGCTGCGACGGATCTGTCTTGGATTCGACGATCACCGCGATCTTGCCAGGCTGATCGGTAAAGGCATGGCACGCGCGCTCGAGAACGGAAAGGCGGTGTTCAGACATGGCTCCTGTCTGACCCGTCTCGGCCAAAAAGGCCAGTCCAGGCAAATTAGTTGCATATGCAACTATTATGCGCTATAGAACCGAAAAGACTGCGAAACCAGGTGCGAGGAGGTGGCGATATGGCCGATTTGTTTGAAAACCCAGCCGGACTGGATGGCTTTGAATTTATTGAATTTTCAGCCCCAGAAAAAGGCGTGCTCGAACCTGTCTTCGAATCCATGGGCTTTACGAAAGTCGCGCGCCATCGCTCCAAGGATGTTGAGCTCTGGCGCCAGGGCGGCATCAATTTCATCACCAATTACGAGCCGCGCTCGGCCGCCTGGTATTTCTCTCGCGAGCATGGACCAAGTGCCTGTGGCATGGGGTTTCGGGTCCGCAATGCCAGCAAGGCCTATCAGCATTTGCTCGATCAGGGCGCCGAGCCGGTCAACGTTGAAACCGGCCCGATGGAGCTGCACATTCCTGGCATTCGCGGCATTGGCAGTTCGATCATCTATCTCATCGATCGCTATGATGATGGCGAAGGCAGCCACACGATTTACGACATTGATTTCGAATATCTGCCCGGTGTGGATCGTGAGCCCGTCGGTTGTGGTTTCCAGCTCGTCGATCACCTGACCCATAATGTCTATGGCGGCCGGATGAAATACTGGGCCGACTTTTACGAGACGCTCTTCAACTTCCAGGAAATCCGCTACTTTGACATCAAGGGCGAATATACCGGCCTGACCTCAAAAGCGCTGACCGCCCCAGATGGCAAGATCCGCATTCCGCTGAACGAGGAAGGTGAAGCCGGCAAAGGCCAGATCGAGGAATTCCTGCGCGATTTCAATGGCGAGGGCATTCAGCACATTGCGCTGATCTGTGACGATCTGGTCGCCTGCTGGGACAAGCTGCAAAAGCTTGGCGTGCCGTTCATGACGGCGCCGCCAGAGACCTATTACAAGATGCTGTCTGAACGTCTGCCCGGGCATGGACAGGCCGAAGGCGAGCTCAAGTCACGCGGCATCCTGCTTGACGGCACAACCGAGGGCGGCGAGCCGCGTCTGCTGCTGCAGATCTTTGCGCAACCGCAGCTGGGACCGGTCTTCTTCGAATTCATTCAACGCGTCGGCGATTACAAGGACGGCTTCGGCGAAGGCAATTTCAAAGCCTTGTTCGAGAGCATTGAACGTGATCAGGTTGAGCGCGGCGTCCTGGCCGTTGAGGAACCTGCTTGATGAGCAAACTGTCGCTACCGGCCATCGTGATCTTTCTGGTTGGCGTGTTCGGTGCGATTCTTCTCAAGGACCAGTTTCTGAATTTCGAAGGGCCGCTCGAATATGGCGCCAGTGCCGGCGCCGGAGCCATTGGCGGCCTGGTTGGCGCGATCATAGGCATAAGCCTGTTCCCAAAGAAGGGAGACAAGAATGACTGACACACCAAACCTGCAAGGCGTCCATCATGTCGCCTATCGCTGCAAGGATGCGAAAGAGACCGTGGAATTCTACCGCGATGTCCTGGGCATGGATTTCCAGCTCGC
>JBCCZH010000433.1:0-2721 GCA_039188075.1 Pseudomonadota bacterium | reverse complement strand
TGCTTGCCCCAAGCCGCAGACCGGAGTAGGCGGAGCGCGACAGTTTTTTGGAACGCCTTCAATCATGACCGCCCCAATTGCCAGAGACAAACCGAACTCCTTTCAGGACCTGATCCTGCGCCTGCAGAATTACTGGGCCGACCAGGGCTGCGCCATCCTGCAGCCTTATGACATGGAAGTCGGCGCCGGCACGCTCCACCCGGCCACGGTGTTGCGCGCGCTCGGTCCGAAAGACTGGCGCGCGGCCTATGTCCAGCCGTCGCGCCGGCCCGCCGATGCGCGGTATGGCGAAAACCCAATGCGGCTCGGCCATTACTATCAGTATCAAGTCATCCTCAAGCCGAACCCGAAAAACCTGCAGGATCTGTATCTCAACTCGCTTTACGAGATCGGTATCGACCCGACCGTGCACGATATTCGTTTTGTCGAGGATGATTGGGAAAACCCGACCGTCGGCGCCTGGGGCCTTGGTTGGGAAGTCTGGTGCGACGGGATGGAAGTCAGCCAGTATACCTATTTCCAGCAAGTCGGCGGGCTCGACGTTTTCCCGGTGTCGGGTGAGCTGACTTACGGCCTCGAACGCCTGGCCATGTATGTGTTCGGCGTCGACAATGTATATGACTTGCCATTCAACGCGCCGGATAGCGATACGCCGCTGTCCTATGGCGACGTCTTCATCGAGAATGAGCGCCAGCAATCGGCCTTCAATTTCGAGTATTCTGATGTCGAGATGCTGCAGCGCTGGTTCAGCGATTGCGAAAGCCAGTCAAATGCGCTGCGCGCGGCTGGAAAGCCGTTACCCGCCTATGACTTCGCTCTGAAAGCGAGCCATGTGTTCAATCTGATTGATGCGCGCGGCGCGATTTCACCGACCGAGCGCCAGGCCTTTATCGGGCGCGTGCGGGACTTGGCCCGCGGCGCGGCGGAGCAATGGGCGGAACAGGAAGCGGCGCAGGCGGAGCAGCGCGCTATTCGTCGATGACGAGAAAGTCACCATTGGTGGATGTGGCGGCAAGGTCTTCGGCGCGCCTGACCTGGCGTTCAATCGCGTCCAGATTGGCAAAATTCAGGCCGAGATTGGTCAGGTTGTAATCCTTGGAAAAAGCCTTGGTCGCATCATGCGTGGCGGAATCCGCCTCGCCATTGATCGGGCCCTGATAATAGCCGAGCGCGGCAAGCGCTTTTTGATAGCGTTGGATCATAGCCTCGCGGGTGGATGTCAGAACGAAGGGGCCGAATGTGCTGGCCGCCGCCTCTTCTGCACGTAGTACGGTTCGCTCCACTTCCGCGAAGTCATCAAATGCGATATCGAGTGTTCGAATTCCTTGATCTAGGGCGAACAGGCTTGCAGCAGCATTTGTGTTTTTGCCCGCGATGCCATCGATCGGGCCCTCATAATATTTGAGCGTGGTCAGGGCCTTTTGTAAGCGCCGCACAAGGTCTCCGCGTGCCGGGTCTATAATAATATCGGTTTTTGCCTGGTCGCTAGTTCCTTGCTGAGTGTCGGTAACCGGAAGCGTCGGGTTTGGTTCCGTGGCAGATGATGAGGGCTGCGTCGGGCTGTCGTTGAACGCCATATCCGAGACGACTCCGATGACAATCCCCAAGAGCGCGAGACCGCCCAACGATGCGAGTCCGGCATAACCGAGTGACAATGCTCTTTTGCGTTTTGAGAAGCCGAGCCCGGACATGATATGATCAACATCGGCGCGGAAGGACTTGCGATCCAGCTGCGCGCCATGGCGATTGACCAGACCGCGAATGTCCGCCGGCAATTGATCCGCGCGGGGCATCGCTGTGCCATCCAGCAAAACCGGGACGACGGGAATGCCGCGCTGCAGAGCAGCGGCGATTTCTGTGCGGACAAAATCATCTGATGAGTCCAGTCGCGGCTTGCCGTTCGGGGCGCGTGCGGTCAGCCAACCGGGACCGATAACGGCCAGGACCGCATGGCACTTGCTGATCTTGGTCTGCAAATGCGCTTCGAAATCGACCCCGATCGGAATATTGTCGACATCGACAAACAGATCGCGTTTGGGATTTCTCAGATAGGGCTTCATGACGTCCTGCAACCGATCGACGGCATGCTGACTGTCTTCGCGGCGGTATGAGATGAAGATCTTGGCCATATGGTCTGTTCCGCTCGTCCCCTGAGACACAATACGCGTCCGCGCCTGCCTTGTGAAGCATCATTCGGGCGTCGGGTGGCGTGCTCCGCTGACCTTGAAGCGATGCGAGTATCCCGGTAAGGCGCACGACAAAGGATGTGGACATGACAAGACCCCTGATGGCGCTCCTGTTTCTCGCCCTCGCGGCGTGTAGCCCGACCCCGGGATCGCCGGCCCTTTACAAGGATCGCGCGATGCAGGATGCGGTGGCTGATGCGCGGCGGACTCTGCCGGTCTTTTTCGAGGCCTGGCAGAGCGAGAATGACGCCTATTCCGACTTTCGCGTCACCGTGATCATGCCGTCCAGCGCCTATGGACGGGACTATGAGGAAGTATCAAATATCCGCCAGGAGTTTGCCGGCTTCATCGGCGAGACCTCGAGTGGCGATGAGGTGCCATTTCTTGTCGCTGATATTGCCGATTGGCGCTTTCTGGAGGGTGACAAATATCGCGGAGGCTATACACGCCGGGTGATGTTCGACATGACCAATGCCGATATCCCGAACATTCGCGGACAATTTCACGAGGAGCCCTTGCCATGAGCAAAGTCAAT
>JBCCZH010000432.1:0-2723 GCA_039188075.1 Pseudomonadota bacterium | reverse complement strand
AATGTCACCATCGGCGCCATGGCCTATGTCGGCCCGCATGCGGTGCTGAAAGACAATGTCACGCTCCATCCCAAGGCCACGGTAATTGGTCATACGGAGCTGAATGAAGCCGTCGAAGTCTATCCAGGATCGATTCTGGGGGGTCCACCGCAAGTGTTGGGCTATCGGGAAAGCGATGAGTCCCGGCTCGAGGTTGGCGCGCGAACGATCATGCGGGAGCATACAACGCTTCACACAGGGTCGCCAGAACATGGCGGTCTGACCCGGGTGGGCGAGGAATGCCTGTTCATGGCGCATACGCATGCGGCACATGATTGCGTGCTCGGGAATAAGTGCGTGATCGCCAATAATACGCATATTGGCGGGCATGTGACGGTTGGCGAACAAGTCTGGTTTGGCGGTGCGGTCGCCGTGCATCAATTCTGCCGGATTGGCGATCATGCCTTTGTTGGCGGCGGGGCGATCCTCGTCGCAGATGTGATCCCGTTCGGATCAGTCGTCGGCAATCACGCGCACCTTGCCGGACTGAACGTGGTTGGCCTCAAGCGCCGCGGGTTTTCCAGAGAGACCATTCGCAGCCTGCGATCCGCCTATCGGATGCTCTACGCCAAGGAAGGGACCTTTTCTGAACGGCTCGAAGACACCTCTGCCGCATTTTCCGAGGTGCCCGAGGTGATGCAGATCGTAAATTTCATACGCGACAATAAAAGTCGCTCTTTGTGCTTGCCGCGTTAGGAGTTGCCTGTGGCGCCGCTCGGGATCATTGCAGGATTGGGAGAGTTGCCGGTCCGGGTCGCGGAAGCGGCCACGCAGCGCGGCCAGGGCGTCTACATTTTGCGCCTGAAAGGCTTTGAAGAACCGGACCTTGCAACCTATCCCGGCGACGTGGCGGGCATTGCGCAACTCGGAAAGATGTTCAAGGCGTTCAAATCGGCGGGCTGTGAGCAGGTCTGCTTTGCCGGCAACGTCAAACGCCCGGATTTCCAGGCCCTAAAACCGGACATTAAGGGCGTATCCCTGCTTCCCAAGGCGATCGCCGCCGCGCGCGAAGGCGATGATGCCTTGCTGCGCTTTCTCGTCGATGTCTTTGAACGCGAAGGGTTTACTGTGATTGGCGCGGACGAAGCGGCGCAATCCCTCACCGTAGAGGCGGGATTGATGGTCGGCCCCGCGCCGGATGAGGCCCAGATGGCCGACCTTATAAAAGCGGCTGAAATTGCCCAGCAAATGGGGCAACTCGATATCGGCCAGGGCGCGATCGTCGCCAATGGCCTGGTCCTGTGCGTGGAAGCGCAGGAGGGGACTGATCAGATGCTGCAGCGCTGCGCGACCCTGCCGCGTCAAATCCGCGGCACGCCGGACGCCCGCCTTGGCGTCTTGGTCAAACGGCCCAAGCCACAGCAAGAGAGACGGATTGATCTGCCAACCATTGGCCTCAATACGATCGAACTGGCGGCTGAGGCCGGGCTGGCCGGGATTGGTTTTGAAGCCGGCGGCGCGCTCATGCTGAACGCCGACCAGATCCGCGCCCGCGCGGCGGAGCTGGGTCTGTTTCTGTACGGCTTTCCGAAAGACGGGGCGCCGTGAGCGGCCCGCGCGTGTATCTCGTCGCGGCGGAGCCGTCCGGCGATTTGCTCGCGCGTGAGACGGCCGAGGCGTTGCGGACAGCAGTGCCTGATATCCAGATTGACGGCATTGGAGGGCATGAACTTACCAAGATCGGCATCACATCCCCGATCGATATTGCGCCGCTTTCCATTCTTGGCCTGTTCGAGGGGCTGAAAGCCTATGGTACCGTGGTGAAGCTCGCGGATGCCGCCGCGGATGCGATTATCGCGGCGGCGCCGGATGCGGTCATACTGGTGGATTCCTGGGGCTTCATGTTGCGGGTCGCGCAACGCGTCCGCGCACGGGACCCGAATATCAGGCTGATCAAACTGGTTGGCCCGCAAGTCTGGGCGACCCGCCCCGGTCGGGCCAAAACGCTGGCTGCGGCGGTCGATCATCTGATCTGCATCCATCACATGGAAGCGCCTTATTACGAGCCCTATGATCTACCGGTGACCATTATGGGGAATCCGGCATTGAGCCGGACGGAACAGGGCAATGGCGCCGCTTTGCGCACCGAGATGGGCCTGGGCACGGAAGACAAACTTCTTCTGGTGCTGCCTGGCAGCCGTCCGAGTGAGATCAAACGCGTCGCGCCCGTGCTTGTCGAAGCCGCCTGGATCATGAAGTCCGAAGATCCGGACCTGACGGTAGTCATGGCCCCGGCGCCATCTGTGCGGGCGCAGTTCGAGAGCGCGTTTCCCGGCCTTGAAAAATGGGCGCGCCTGACCGAAGATTCTGATCGCATGGTCGATGTCATGGCTGCAGCGGATTACGCCTTGGCTTGTTCCGGGACCGTGACGTCGGAGCTGGCGGTCCAGGGGACACCCTTCCTGGTCGGCTACAAGACCGGCTGGATCACCTGGGCGCTGGCCCGTTATTTCCTGTTCAAGCCGAACCATATCACGCTGCTCAATATTGCCGCGGATGATAGTGATATCGCGCCGGAATTCATCCAATTCGACCTCGAGGCCACGGCGATCGCCCGCGAAGCTCAATCGGTTCTATCCGACGAAGCCACGCGCCAGGCGCAAATCGCGGCCCAAAACAAAGCGCTCTCCCGAATGGGAGAGCGCGATGAGGCAGCATCAGAAATTGCTGCGAAAGCTATTCTT
>JBCCZH010000431.1:0-2731 GCA_039188075.1 Pseudomonadota bacterium | reverse complement strand
CTGACCGGGCAAATTGCCGGACGAATCAAAAGCGTACGGCCGGTCGCGGACATATTGAACGAGACCATGGATCAGTTTCAGGCGACCGTGGCGCGCCTCAACCAGCTACAAGTGTGACAGGAGGGGCCTAGGCGGCTCTTCCAAAATCTGGTTAAACACCGCAAAGTTCCACTCAAAGGTGACCTAATGACTGCAAAAAATTACCTCTTTGGGAGCGCGGCGGCGCTCGCAATTCTTCTCGCCGGTTGTGATGTGGTGCGCGCGCCAAGCGCTGACACGTCAGCGGAGTCCGAGACCGCCACAACCGAAGGCACCGATGTCGAAACGGCCTCAGTTGACGAAGCCGCGCTGGCCGATAATCCGCTGCTGCAGGACTGGGATACGCCTTATGGCGTGCCACCTTTCGCGCAGATCGAGGATGCCGATTACATGCCGGCCATCGATGTTGCGATTGCCGAACTAGAATTCGAGATCGAGGCGATTGCCAGCAATCCTGACGCGCCAACCTTCGAAAACACAATTGTCGCGCTCGATAAATCTGGCGCCACGCTGTCAAAAGTTGCCTCTGTCTTTTCCAATGTGACGGGTACGGACACGAATGACACGCTGCAGGGTCTTGCGACAGAAATCTGGCCCAAGGTGACTGCGGTCAGCAATGATATCAACTTTAACGCGCCGCTATTCGAGCGTGTGAAAGCCGTCCGCGATGCCGCGCCAACGTCGGACCTGGACGAACAGGATTTGCGCCTGATCGAACTGACCTATCGCGGCTTTGAGCGCGCCGGCGCAACCCAGAGCCCGGAGGTCAAAGAGAAAGTCGCGGCGATCAATGAAGAGCTGTCTTCCCTGACCACATCCTTCTCGCAAAACCTGCTGGCCTCGACCAAGGCGTTCAAGCTGGAAATTACCGACGAAGCCGAACTGGTCGGATTGTCGGAGGACTTCAAGGCCGCTCTGAAAGAGGGCGATACCTGGGTCCTGACCGTTGACCGGTCGGTCTATGAGACCTTCATGGCGCAGTCAGAGAATCGCGACCTTCGCCGGCAAATGTTTGACGGCTATCGCCTGCGCGCCACGGAAGGCGAGACGGATAATGGACCGCTGGCGATCAAGATTGCCCAGCTGCGGGCGGAAAAGGCCGAGCTGCTCGGCTATGCCAGCCATGCCGATTATATCCTCGAATACAATATGGCGCGGACCCCGCAAAACGTAGAGGATTTCCTGGTCCGCGTGTGGGAGCCGGGTCTCGCCCAAGCCAAGGCTGAGCGCGATGAAATGCAGGCCCTGATCGGCGATGAATTCACTTTCGCCGGCCATGACTGGTGGCATTACAGCGAGAAAGTCCGCCAGGACAAATATGCCTTTGATGGCAACGTCCTGAAACCCTATTTCGAGCTAAGCGCGGTCCGCACCGGCGCCTGGACCATGGCCGAACGCCTGTTCGACATCACGCTGGAAGATGTCGATATCGAGGGCTGGAACCCGGTGGTCACCGCCTATGACGTCAAGGACAAGGCGACCGGCGAGCATCTCGGCCTGTTCATGATGGACATGTATGCCCGCGACAGCAAACGCGGCGGCGCCTGGATGAGCTCTTATCGCGCCTCGACGAATTATGATGATGCCGATGAAGTGCGGCCGATCGTGACCAATAATCTCAATCTGATCACGCCCGCGGACGGTGCGCCAACTTTAATGAGTTTCGGTGAGGTTGAGACCTTCTTCCATGAGTTTGGTCACGGTTTGCACGGCCTTCTGACGCAGATGAAATATTCTGAATTCTCAGGCGTTGACGGCCCGCGCGACTATACCGAATTCCCAGCCCAGATCCTTGAACATTGGGCTGGCGAGTCTGAAATGTTGGCCGAATATGCGCTTCACTACGAAACCGGTGAGCCGATCCCGCTCGAGCTGATCGAGAAGATGCGCGAAGCCTCGAACCACAATCAGGGCTTCCGCACGACGGAATTCATCGCGGCTTCCCTGCTCGACCTGGCCTGGCACCGTCTCAGCCATGAAGAGGCGCTGGCCATCACGGATGCGCGCGCGTTCGAGAAGGAAGTGCTGGAAGGCTATGGCCTGATCGAAGAGATCGAGCCGCGCTATCGCAGCCAGTATTTCGCCCACATCTTCTCCAGCCCAGTCGGCTATTCATCTGGCTATTACGCCTATCTGTGGTCAGAGATTCTCGATGCGGATGGCTTTACGGCCTTCAAGGAAGCCGGCGATATCTGGGATCCGGAATTGGCCGCCCGTTTGAAGAAATGGGTCTATGAGTCCGGCGGCCTGCGCCCGGCGGATGAACTGTACCGCTTGTTCCGCGGCTCTGACCCGACCATCGAACCCCTGCTCCGCATTCGCGGCTTCGACACCGGAGAAAGTGGCGAAGGCTAAGCCGGTCGCTGATACAGAATTGAGAAAGCCGCTCCAAATGGGGCGGCTTTTTTGATGACCTCTAAGCCGCAAATGGCGCGGTCACGACGCAGCCTTTGCCGCGCTGCTTCGCTGAATACAGGGCGGCATCGGCGTCTTCGAGCGCGCCAAACACTGTCGCGGCACCGGCCATTGGGAAGGCGATGCCAACACTGGCGCCGATGTTTAAAGTCTGGCCGCGCCATTGAATGGGTTCGGCGACGCGGGCAATGATTGCATTGGCGAGCGCTTCGACATCCGATTGGCGGGTTCGCTTCTGGCACAGGATGATGAATTCATCACCGCCATTCCGGAACGG
>JBCCZH010000430.1:0-2733 GCA_039188075.1 Pseudomonadota bacterium | reverse complement strand
TCAGCCCCGTCGCTTCTGCGCACGTTCTTATCAGGTTTTTCAGCATCGAGAGTTTCCTTCCTACAGGTCTTGAAGGCCAACTCTAGGACACGGCCATTGACTGAAGGTTACCAGAATGGCCGATTTCGTTCACTTTCTAAGGCCCAGAAGTTAAAGCGCGTTAGGGCCGGGTTAACAGAATCAGCGATTCCGTTAACCTTTGCGCGATTACATCCGCTCGGGGGTTGTAATGCCGATAATATCAAGTCCGGCTTCAAGCTGATGCAATACGGTCTGACAAAGCGCCAAACGCGATGCCCGCGTGCTCGGCGCAATATCATCCTTCAGGATCGGGCAAGCTGCATAGAACGCGCTGAAGGCTTGTGCCAGCGAATAAACGTGCTCGCAGACAAAATGTGGCATACGCTTTTCGCGGGCCAAGCGCAGGGCCAACGCAAAACCATCCAGCGCCAGGACAAGCTTACGCTCTTCTGCTGCAGCGATCTCGAAATCGCCGGCTTCAAACCCTTGTTCGGCAGCGCGGCGCAGGATCGCCTTGATACGCACCGCAGCATATAAGAGATAAGGTCCAGTCTTGCCCTCAAAACTGGTGAAGCGTTCCAGATCGAAGACATAATTCGTGGTGCGCTGGTTCTGAAGATCTGCGAACCGCAAGGAAGCACGCGCCACCAATTCACCAATCGTCGCCTTTTCAGCCTCGTCTATATCGCCCGAGAGTCCCGTCTCGCCAATCCGCTTGGTCGCCTCTTCCAGCGCCATTGCATTCAGATCCGCCAGGCGCAGCGTACCTCCTTCTCGGGTCTTGAAGGGTTTGCCGTCCTTACCGTTCACCGTGCCGAAGCCAAGATGCTCCAAGCGGTCGCGGGCGATGTACCCGACCTTGTCCGATGCGCGGTAGACCTGTTCAAAGTGCAGCGCCTGGCGCTGATCAACCACGTAGAGGATGCGATCGGGCGCGATCGACTCGATCCGATCCTTGATCGTCGCCAGGTCGGTCGCGTGATACCCGGTCGCGCCGCGTGAATTGACCAGCATGAAAGGCGGCATCGGGTTTTTCAGGCGCGGTTTGCCATCCTTGCCGACGGTTTCGATATTCTCATCGTCACGCGCAATCTCGATGATCCAGGCGCCATCATCTTCAACCGCAAGCCCCCGCGCCTTCAAGTCATCGATCATGGGCGCGATTATCGGGTCGACATCACTTTCGCCTTTCCACAGATCGAACGAGACATCGAGGAAGCTGTAATCGACTTTCAAGGCCGCGGTCGAGACCTGGATGAAGTGCTGCAACAGAGCGCGATAACCCGGGCGGCCCGCCTGCATTTCGGCGACGGCGTCCTGAGCTCGTTTGGCATAGTCCTCATCTTCCTTGGCGCGCGCAGAGGCCATCGGATACAGACGCGAAAGATCGTCCATGGTAACGGGTGGCTCGGTCGGAAACGGTGCCGCGGCGCCTTCACCAAAGTAAACAAGTTCCGGCTGTTCATCCATGACAGCAATGATCAGCAGCCCCATTTGCAGGCCCCAATCGCCCAAGTGGACGTCGCCCGTGACATCGTCGCCGAGGAACTGCATCAGTCTGACCAGCGTATCGCCAATCACGGCGGAGCGGATGTGCCCGACATGCATTGGCTTGGCGACATTCGGCCCGCCAAAGTCGATGACCACTTTCTCGGGGTCTGCCGTGACGCCGCCGCCTGCCTTGGGATCCGCGCCGATAAAGGCCGCCTGCCGGGCGAGCGCCTCCGCGCTGACGGTGATGTTCAAGAATCCCGGGCCTGCAATATCGACCCGCTCGACGGCAGCGGCCTCGGCCAGGCGCGGCGCGATTTTTGCAGCCAATGCACGCGGATTTATGCCCGCCTGTTTGGCGGCGCCCATACAGCCATTGCACTGAAAGTCAGCGAGTTCCGGGCGATCCGACCGTTTCACCGCCCCCCAGCGCGCCTCCAGGCCTTCCGCCTCAAATGCAGCGCTGCACGCGCCCGCCAATTGCGTCGCGAGATCTGTCATGTTGAATTCCAACCCCTGACTATTGTCCCGCGTCCAAGCGGAAACGTCGTCCCTCTTTATTGTAAGTGAGCTGATCCTCAGTCAGATCAAACCCGATCAGCACTTCGAAATTCGCCGCCGAAACCGATTCGTCAGCGCGCGGAATGATGATTTGCTGCAAAACCTCGGTCTCACCGGCTACCGGTCCATCGGCAAAATTGGCGCGAACCGTGAAGTGTTCCTTATGCAGGACTTTGCCGCTGCGGCGGGCGACGGCTACCCAATAGCTGTATTCATGGCGATTGCTGTCGCCGGCAGGACCTTTGCCGAAAGCAAAATCGATTTCGACTTCGGCGCGCACCGGATTTGCCCCGGCATAGCGGCAGTATAGACGCACACCGACAATCTCTCCGGTATATTGGACATTTGGAAAGACCTTCCGGTCACCTTCGAACATCACGATGCGCGAGGCATTATAGACCGAGCCAGCTGGCGGACACGTGCCCGCATTCTGGCGTGTATCAAACGCATTTCCGATGCCGGAACCCGACTGACAGGCGCCGAGCGCCAGCAAAATCGTCGAAAGGGCTAAAATCCGCATATGTGATGCCTTGTCGCTCTTGGCCTCGCACGCGAGGCTATCCATTTAACGTCGAGAGTGTTACCGGGCCATGGCAGGGCAGGCAACGCCCTATCTGCGTCGCAATCATGAGGACACTGTAAGGTCATGAAGCCGCTCAC
>JBCCZH010000429.1:0-2769 GCA_039188075.1 Pseudomonadota bacterium | reverse complement strand
TCATCAATATCACCGCGGATGGAAAACGCCGCTGCGAGGCGACTGACGCCAACAGAGAATCCTGTCGCGGGAATTTTCTCGCCCGTGAAGCGAGCGACCAGATCATCATAGCGACCGCCGCCCCCGACCGAACCGATCCGAACCGTGTTTCCGGCCTCGTCCCGCGTCTCTTTCAACAGCTCCGCTTCATAGACAGGACCGGTATAATATTCGAGCCCACGAACAATGGAGGGATCAAACTGGACATCGGCTTCCGGCGCGGACAAGGCCGCCAGCGCCAGCGAGATCTGCTCAAGCTCGGCAAGCCCGGCTTTTGCTTCCTCGCCCGTGCCCACCGCCTGGCCTAACGCTTCCAGAGTTTCACCGCGCGTCGCACGCCCGGCTTCGGCGAAGGCGAGCACGCGCTTCACCGCTTCTGCGTCCAGTCCAGCGCCCTTGGTGAAGTCGCCGCTCTCATCCATCCGCCCGGCGCCGAGCAAGTCTGCGACGCCCGCAGGCCCGAACTTGTCCAGCTTGTCGAGCGCCCGCAAAATGGTCAGACGCACGCTTTCATCATTCGCACCGACGCCTTCGAGCACGGCATTCAGCAAGCGCCTTGTGTTCACGCGCACGACGAATTCACCATCGACAGCGCCAGCGGCGCGCATCGCTTCGGCGGCCATGGCAATCATTTCGGCATCTGCATGCGCACCGGCGGCGCCGACTGTATCAGCGTCGCATTGCAGGAATTCGCGAAATCTTCCCGGGCCAGGTTTCTCGTTGCGCCAGACCGGTCCCGCGGCATAACGCCGAAAAGGCTTGGGCAGGGTTTGCCAATTCTCGGCCGCGAACCGCGCCAGGGGTGCGGTCAGGTCATAGCGCAGGCTCATCCATTGATCATCATCATCCTGAAGCGCGAAAACGCCGGCATTTGGTCGGTCCTGATCAGGCAGAAACTTGCCCAGCGCATCAGCGAATTCGAACGCGCCCGTATCGAGCCCTTCAAAGCCCCAGCGCCGATAGACCGCCGTGATCCGTTCGATCATTGCCTTCTCGGCTTCGATCAGACCTTCTCGCTTGTCGGGAAAGCCGCGCGGCTTGCGCGCCAGATCGATCGGTTTTGACTTCTTTTGTTTGCCCATGGGATGGCCTTTATCTTGGGTCGCGCTCCGCATAAACGAAGCTGCTGGAAGTGTGAAGGTTTGGATGCCGGGGCTGGGATCGAACCAGCATTGACCGAGTCAAAGTCGGTTGTCCTACCATTAGACGACCCGGCAAAGGTCGGATCGGTGGACACTTCAGATTTCAGGTCAATTTGCCAGGAGAAGGCTGAAAACGTGAGGCGCACCGAGATCATTCGCGCCTCTTCGGGGCGCGTCAGGTCTGTTGATGGTGATGATGCAAAATCGTTTTCATGGCGGGGCGAGTATAGAAACCGAGCCTTGAGGTCAAGCCATCGGGTTCAATCGTGGACAATTCCCAAACGCAATCCGAAAAATTTCACGATTCGGTCAACGCTATTTTATCGCGCCACGCCTAGAAGTAGAATAATCGAAAGGGCGGTTGGATTGAAACCCATTTTCTCTTTGTTCAGCGGCATAATCCCGAAGACCAAATGGGTCAGGGATGATGGAAGCTTCATTCTGTCGACGGCGGATATTCACCGTCGACGCATGGTATTTGTATCCTGTTTCGCGCTGATCATGACCGCTGGCTACACGGCTCTGCAATTCTATCATATCGGAATTGAGAACACGGCGTGGTTGAATTTGACCACGGGCATATTGGGCTGCCTGTTTGCAATCATTGCCCTCAAAGTCAGCTTGTGGAGCGCCAAACCGCGTCCCTATATTCGATTTCTGTTACTTGGATTCTCAGCCCTTCTTTGGGCCGAGATTTATTATGCTGGGGGCGTGACCGGATATCATATTGGTATTCTGCCAATCCTGCCAGTGGTCGCCGCGATCTTGCTGGACGGTCGCGACACGGTCTCTTTCACCCTTTTAAATGTCGTTATCGTCGCTGCGATCGCGGTCTTCACCTATACGGGCGGTCAGCTGCCGCCGTTTGAGATCTCGTCGCGGTCCGACATATTGATGTCGGCCTTCATCATCATGATTTCGGTCCTGGGCTGCGGCTCCGCAGCAATCATGCTGGTGCAGCAAAGTGAAAAGGTGAACCGGCAATTGCTCGACCTGGTCGAGTATCAGTCGCATCTCGCCGCGCATGACCATCTGAGCGGTCTCGGCAATCGCATTCGTCTGCAGGAACGGTTTGAACGAGTCCAGGATGGCGAGTCCTTTGACATTCTGCTGATCGATCTGGATGGCTTCAAATCCGTCAATGATACGCATGGGCACAATGCCGGCGACTTTCTGATCAAGGCGCTGTCCGAGCGGCTGCGCGAAGTGACAGATGATCATGACTTGCTGGTTCGGCTCGGCGGCGACGAGTTCGTGATTCTGCTCGAAGAGGTTGATGGCACGCTGGGCAGTGTGCGCAAATATGCTGAATATCTGATCGACATCATCAGTCGCCCTTATAGATGGGAGCAGACCGTGCTGCGCGTCTCTGCTTCGATTGGCCATGCCCGCTACCCCAATCATGGCAGCTCGCCCAGCAAAGTGCTCAGTCTCGCGGACAAGGCCTTGTATCAGGCCAAGGATGCCGGCAAGCGTCAGTGCATCACCTATGGCACTGAGGCCTGCCCCAAATCGAAGCGCCGGGCCCAGCCTTCAGGTCAGCGACCTGAAACAAAACGCAAAATTGCCGCATTCACTGCAAATCTGC
>JBCCZH010000428.1:0-2771 GCA_039188075.1 Pseudomonadota bacterium | reverse complement strand
TGCCGAAATGAAAATTCTCGGTTTTTCCGGGTGTTAGACGGTCGTAACTTTTGTGATGTGGATCACTTGCATCCCTCTTACGCAACGGAGTTATGCGGCAGCGCAGCGAAATGGGGCTTGTTATTTGTGCGCCGCACAATAGATTGATCCTTAGCACTGCGGTGCTGACGCCTTCTGGCGTTTCCTCCCTTACCTGTTATAGCCGCGCTCTTTAGCGCGGCTCTTTTTTTGTCTCGTTCTAAGTATTCTCTTGCAACGCAAAGTCGACAATATCCTCGATCAGACCAGACACTTGCGCGCTGAGGCGTTCAAATCCGGCTGACTTTTCAACTTTCATTTCATTCATATACAGCCCGCGATTGATTTCAATCTGAAGAACATGAATTCCACGTCGGGGTCGGCCATAGCGACGGGTCGTATAGCCGCCTGCATAAGGCGCATTGCGGGTGACGCTCAGACCTTCGCGGCGCAGGCGGCGTTCAACCTTGGATGTCAGTTTCGAGGAACAGCTGGAGCCAAACCGGTCGCCCAGCACGAAATCCGGCATGTGGGACTTGCCGGGCTGACGAGACGGCATGGAATGACAGTCAATGATGACGATGTCGCTCCAGTCGGTTTTGAGCCGGTCAATCTGGGCCTGTAGCGCGGCATGATAGCGATCATAGATCTCATCCAGGCGGAACATGCCATCCTGTTTCGAAATCGGCGCGGCATAGATGTCCCGGCCGCTGGCCCCGACCCGGGGGAAACAGCCCAGACCGGCCTTGACCCGGGCGCTGGGCATGCCGGCGGTGCGTGGCAGCCCGTCATGGAACATGCTGGCATCGAGCTCGCGCGCGTCGCGATTCAGGTCGACAAAGCCACGCGCATAATTGGCGCTGAGCAGGATCGCGCCCTGTTGCACGGCGGGCAGGTAGAGTTCATCGACAAAGGCGTCTTCAGTCCGCTGCAAGTCAGCCAGCGGGACACAGAGCAGATCGCGCATACTGTCAGGATAGATGGTGCCGCTATGGGGCGAGGCGAAAATCACCGGCGCCCGCACCGCGCCATCCTGTCGAAGCGTATAGGCTTCGATGGTCGGCGCATGGGATTCAGGAGAGACGTCAAACGCGGTCCGCATGCGCTCAAGGTCTGTTTTCTGGCGGCGAGGTCAAGGTCCAATCCTGTGTTTTTGTGACAAAGGCCATATTTTATGAGAAATTGCGTGACATATTATCTTTAAAAAGTGGCGTATCTTCACTCAGGATTTACGGAATGATGGCACACGGCAGGGTGAAGATCAGGGACGACAACACATGAGCAAAATCTTGCTGGCCGAAGATGATGATGCGATGCGCACCTTTCTTAGCGCATCACTGCGTCGTGCCGGACATGATGTTCTGGACTTTGAGGATGGCGAAGGCGCCCTCGAAGCGCTTGAACGCGAAGTGTTCGACTTGCTGCTTACGGATATTGTCATGCCAGGCATAGACGGGATCGAACTCGCGCGCCGCGGCGCCGAACTCGATCCAGCCATGAAGATTGTCTTCATT
This sequence comes from Pseudomonadota bacterium, assembly GCA_039188075.1. Classification (GTDB taxonomy): domain Bacteria; phylum Pseudomonadota; class Alphaproteobacteria; order Caulobacterales; family Hyphomonadaceae; genus Henriciella. The sequence continues at coordinate 1,239 of JBCCZH010000428.1, read as the reverse complement.
ACCGGGTTTGCGGCGGTTGCGCTGTCCGGAAGTTCGCCGACGCCCGCCGGCGCAAAAGTCCTGTCCAAGCCGTTTCATCTGCGTGAATTGGTAGATGAAGTCGAACGGGTCATGGCGGCTTAGGCCAGCTATTCTGTCCAGCTGATCCCGGGTTGCAGTTCAGGCTTGACTTGAACGCGGCAAAAGGGGATTACCCCTCACTCTGAAACGGATGGTCGATTAGCTCAGTGGTAGAGCACTGCATTGACATTGCAGGGGTCACTAGTTCGAACCTAGTATCGACCACCATTCTTTTTCTCTCATTTTCTGATCCTGGCGCGCTGAAGCGACAGATTTGAGACACTGGGCTATCGTCCGTGCCAATCGATCATGATTTGAAGCGCCTTTATTGGACTCCTGTCTCATCTCTTCGGCTTGAGGGTGATGCTCAGGCAGGTGCGAGGAGAGGCGACATATGCGCTGGCAGGTCAAATGGGGTCCGGCACTCGTCTGTTTTGGCGGCACGCTGGTGTTCAGCCTGCTGTTTTACTATCGCGCGCCGTATCATGATCATTGGAGCATTGTTCCGCTTTATGGCCAGATGCAGGATGGGACACTGTCCTTTCCAGACGTGTTTATGCTGCATGGTCGCCACTGGCACGCGTCCGGCTATCTGGTTCAGCTTGGATTGAGCAAGCTGACCGGCATGGGACATTGGGCCGAAAGCCTGGCCAGTGTCGCCATTGCCGGGCTCGGGTTTCTCGCCCTGGTGCGGATCCTCGGGCGGGCCGAGATGCCCGGAGCCATGGCCTGGCTGATCGGGTTGTCCGCCTTTTTCCTGTTTTCGCTCGACCAGGCCGGCAACTGGCTTTGGGGCTGGCAAGTGGCCGTCTTCCTCAATCTGGCCGGGGCGTTGTGGGCGGTCGAACGCTTAAGCTGCGGGGCGCCGACATTGGCCAATACCGGTTTGGCGGCGCTCGCCGCAGGGGTCGCCATCTATGCGTTCGCGACAGGTTGGGCGCTGATCCCGATCGGGTGGGCGCTGTTGCTTGTTTATGGCGGCCTGCAATCGCGACGCGGCTTGGCCTGTCTGGCGCTCTGGAGCCTGTTTGCGGGCGGCATCGGGTTTCACTTTGTCGTTTCCGACGGTCCGGTCGCGGCGCCGTCCGTGCAGGCGGATCTGCCGCCGCTCCTGGATTTTGCCACGCTCCAGGGGCTGGCCCATTACAGCCTGAATTTCATGGCCTCGCCGATTGTTCG
>JBCCZH010000427.1:0-2785 GCA_039188075.1 Pseudomonadota bacterium | reverse complement strand
GGCGCGCCGCAGCGTCAGATCTCTATTTCCGTGCGCGATATTGAGACAGGCGAGACAGATATCAATCGCGCATCTTTCAGAGGACCAAACTGATGTTGCAGACAGAAGCTCATGACCCTGCTCACGATACGACGCCCCGGTTGAAGGGCTGGCACGTGCTGGTGATCCTGATGGGGTTTTTCGGCGTCATGTTCACTGTGAATGGCATTTTTCTGTTTCATGCGATCACGAGTTTTCCAGGCGAAGATGTGAAAAAGTCCTATGTCCAGGGTCTGAATTACAATGACACTCTGGCGCTGCGCGCGGCGCAAGCCGAACTCGGCTGGTCGGCAGAAGCAGGGTGGCAGGACGATCAATTGATTTTCCGACTAAGGGATGATCAGGGCATTGCGCTGTCCAACATGTCTGTTGTTGGTGAGATCCGACGACATGCGACGCGCAGTGAAGATCGCGTGCTTGTGTTCCATGCGTCGAGTGCAGGAGAATATGTTGTCCCGGACACACCTCTGGAGTCTGGACAATGGACTTTGCGGATCGATGTCTATGATCCACAAGCAGAGACGCTGCTGCTGAATGTCGAGAAGGAAATTCTGGTACCATGACCGATGCCGTGCTTTCGCCTGGAGCGGGTTGTCCGTCAGGTCTGGAACCTGCGGCGCCGTCGGAGTTGGGCGATCTGTCGGCCTTTGTTCGGTCGCAAAGCGGCCTATCGACCCTGACCCTTTCAATCCGCGGCGTGAAGTGCGGAGGGTGTATCTCCAAGATTGAGACCGCCATGCAGGCTCTGCCTGGGGTGGAAGACGCGCGGATGAATCTTTCAAATGGCAAGCTTCGAGTCACCTGGCGCGGACATAATCTCGCGCCGTTGATTGGCTCGCGACTGACCGAGCTGGGGTATGGGGTGTCGGCTTTCTCTGAAGACGAGACCTCCCAAGCGCGCAAGTCGGAAGAGCGACAATTGTTGATCGCGATGGGGGTGGCGGCGTTCGCGCTGGCCAATATCATGCTTCTCTCTGTCTCGGTCTGGGGCGGCCATGGGGAGATGGGCGCGCAAACACGGACCGTCCTGCATGCGATATCGGGACTGATCGCTTTTCCTGTTCTGCTGTTCAGCGGCCGTCATTTCTTTCAATCGGCCTGGTCGGTCCTGAAACATGGCCGCGCCAATATGGACGTTCCGATCTCACTTGCACTCGTGCTCGCCTTCGGAGTCAGCGTCTGGGAAACCGCGAATGATGGCGCCCACGCTTACTTTGATGCCAGCGTGATGTTGCTCTTTTTCCTGCTCATTGGGCGTTTTCTTGATGCCAGATTGCGACGGCAGGCCCATGCTGCGGCGCATGATCTGGCCGCCTTGCAAAACCGTTCTGTGACGCGCCGATCTGCGACAGGCTTGCTTGAAAGCATCCGCGCGGCTGACGTCCGCCAGGGAGATGAAATCATTCTCGCTGCTGGCGAACGCGCCGTGATTGACCTCAAGATATCAGACGGCAAGAGCAGCGTTGATGAAAGCCTGGTGACGGGAGAAAGTTTGCCGCGTCTCGTTCAGGCCGGGGAAACGCTCTATGCGGGGACCATCAATCTCGACCAGCCAATGACCGGGCGAGCGCTCGGTGAAGCGTCAGACTCGCTCCTGGCCGAAATTGCCGGCCTGTTGGAAGCGGGTGAGCAGAAGCGGGCGCGCTATCGCAAGATCGCGGATAAGGCCGTCTCGCTCTATGTGCCTTTTGTCCATAGCGCCGCGGCTCTGACACTGATCGCCTGGTTGATGCTCGGGGCGAGCCCCAGAGAGGCCATTCTGGTCGCCGTCGCAACCTTGATCATCACGTGTCCCTGTGCGCTCGCCTTGGCGGCGCCCGTGGCTCAGGTTGTGGCGTCGGGGCGCTTGTTCCGAAACGGCGTCTATTTGCGGTCAGGCGACGCCCTGGAGCGCCTGGCTGAGATTGATCATGTTGTGTTCGACAAGACCGGGACTCTGACGCTCGGCACGCCGCATCTGATTTCAGAACACGGCCCGGAGCTGGCGCTCGCGGCGCGCCTGGCGCGCGCCAGTCGCCATTCTTTGTCTCGTGCCATCGTCGCGGTCGCTGGCCCCGGCACGATGGCGGGCGCAATTGAGGAACAACCAGGTCTTGGCGTTCAAGGTCTGATCGACGGCAAGCGCTATCGTCTGGGGTCGGCCGAGTGGGTCGGCGTGCGAAATCCGCCGAACACGCAAGGACCGACGCTCTGGTTTGCTGGAGACAAAGCGCCACCCATCCAGTTCCGCTTCGAAGATCAGTTGCAAGACGACGCAAAAATGGCTCTGGGCCGTTTCGAGCGGGAAGGCATTCCAGTTGAGATCCTGTCAGGCGACTCGGAGGTTGCTGTGTCGCGCGTCGCCGAACAACTTGCCGTCTCCAACTGGCGGGCGAAAGTCTCGCCGCAGGGCAAAGTAGACTGGCTGTCGACCCTGAAAGATCAGGACAAGAAAGTTCTGATGGTTGGTGACGGATTGAATGATGCGGGCGCTCTGGCACTGGCCCATGCGTCACTGGCACCAGGCGGAGCGATGGATGTATCCCAATCGGCATCCGACGCCGTCTATGCGGGCGGGTTGAGCGCGATCCCGTCCATTCTGAATGTGGCGCACCGCACCCGCTCAATCATGCTGCAGAATTTCGGACTTGCAGCGGCATATAATTTGATCGCCGTGCCGATCGCCGTCACGGGCCATGTCACACCCCTGATCGCTGCCATAGCGATGTCGGCCTCTTCGCTGATCGTGACTCTGAACGCCTTGCGT
>JBCCZH010000426.1:0-2789 GCA_039188075.1 Pseudomonadota bacterium | reverse complement strand
GGATTCGATTCACAAAGCGCGAAAAACAGGGTAAGCTAAGCGCCTGAAGCAAATTCAAAAAAAGGGGACTTTGCTATGGGCATGATGGAAGCCATCGAGCTTTTCTTCAAGAATTACACGAATTTTGAGGGTCGCTCGCGGCGCGCTGAATATTGGTGGATCATACTGGCCAATCTGATTATTGGCGCGGTTGCAGGCTTCATCATCGGGGCGATTGGAGGCGGTTTCGCCAATCTTAATGTCATCGGCTTGCTCCTGACCGCCGTTCTGGGACTCTATTTTCTAGCCATCCTGGTTCCAAGCATCGCGCTGGGTGTTCGGCGGTTTCATGATCTTGATCAGACAGGTTGGTTGGTCCTGGTCTTTGCATTGGTCGGATTGATCCCGTTAATCGGTTTTCTGGCTGTCATCGCGCAATATATCTGGTTCGCCATGCCGGGCACGACTGGACCCAACAAGTACGGCCCGGATCCGAAATCGGGTCATGATGTCGGCGTGTTCAACTAAAGCTGAATGAATCCTGCACATTCGCACCCGCCGGGCTGCCGCGTGGCGGGTGCATTTCATTTCATCCTCTGATATAGGCGCGGCATGAAAATCGAGCTCGATCTCTCGAAGAAATCAGCCTCTGCGCAAGCGCCAGTCGCGCTGGCCGGGTTGTCCCTGCCCGCCTTGAAAGCGGAGATGGAGGGACTCGGCCTACCGCCGAAAAAGGCAAGCATGCGCGCCAAACAGATCCGTCGCTGGGCGCATCATATGGGCTGTCAGGATTTCATGGCGATGACCGATGTCGCCAAGGATCTGCGCGAGAAACTGGTCGAGTCCTATCATCTCGACCGTCCGGAGATTGCCGATCATCAGGTCTCGGTTGATGGCACGCAGAAATGGCTGGTCCGATTTCAGCCCGGTGTCGAAGGCGAGAGCGTGTTCATTCCGGATGTCAGCAAATCCGGCGCCCTTTGCGTGTCGAGCCAGGTCGGCTGCACCCTGAACTGTACCTTCTGTCATACCGGCACACAGAAACTGGTCCGCAATCTGACGGCGCAGGAAATTGTCAGCCAGATACTGATCGCCCGCGATGCGATTGAAGAATGGCCGAGCAGTATGGAAGGCCGGCGCCTGACCAATATTGTCTTCATGGGCATGGGCGAGCCGCTCTATAATCTCGACAATGTCGCTGAGGCGATCGACACGATCAGTGATGGCGATGGTGTCGCCATTGGGCGTCGCCGGATCACGGTCTCAACCGCGGGTGTCGCGCCGAAAATCCCGGAACTGGGCGAACGAACGGGCGCGATGCTGGCCATTTCGCTGCACGCGGTGCGCGATGATCTGCGTGACGAGATCGTCCCGATCAATCGCAAATATGATTTGCAGACCCTCTTCGACGCCATACGCGCCTATCCGGATCTTGGCAATTCAAAACGCGTGACGTTTGAATATGTCATGCTGAAAGGCGTCAATGACAGCCTCGCCGAAGCCCGCGACCTGGTGAAATTGCTGCGCGGCGTCCCGGCCAAGATCAATCTGATCCCATTCAATCCTTGGCCAGGTTCGCCTTATGAGTGTTCTGACTGGGAAACGATTGAGGCCTTTGCCGAAGTGGTCAATCGGGCCGGCTATGCCAGTCCCATCCGCACGCCGCGCGGCCGCGATATTTTTGCCGCCTGCGGTCAATTGCGTTCCGAAAGCGTCAAGAAATCTGCCGCTGAGAAACGCCGGGAAGCCCTGGAACAGGCCGGCTAAGCCGCCCGCGCCCCGCGGACCAGACGCCCGGGTTTCGCGCCGGTCGCTTGTCCATGGCGCTGGATGACCTGCCCGGCCACCAAAGTCGCATCATAGCCATCCGCTTCCTGCATCAAGCGGCGACCGCCCGCAGGCAAGTCGTGCACAATGTGCGGCGTGTGCAAGGTCAGGCCATCAAAATCGATAATGTTGAGATCGGCGCGATAGCCCGGCTTGAGCAGACCGCGATCCTTCAACCCGACCCAGGCGGCGGTGTCGTGGCACTGTCGCTTGATCAGGAATTCCAACGGTAATTTATCGCCGCGCGAACGATCTCTGGCCCAATGGGTCAGCAGCGTGGTCGGGAATGAACCGTCGCAAATCATGCCAACATGGGCGCCGCCATCAGACAGACCTGGCAGGCTGGCCGGGCTTTCCAGCATTGCCTTGACCGGATCGAGACTGCCTTGTGCATAATTCAGGAACGGCAGATAGAGCATGCCACGCCCTTCGTCCGCGAGCATCAGATCCAGCGCCACCGCCTCTGGCGATGTGCCGCGCGCCGCAGCAATCGCGGCGACCGTCTTGTCGGCTGTTGGCTCATAGTCTGGCGGGTCGCCGAGCACGAACATCTTGCCGAAGCTCCGCAAGATGGATTTCACGAACGGATTGTCCGCATCTGGCTCATCGCTCAAGAGGCGCCCCCGAAATGCCGGATCACGCAAGGCAGCGAGGCGCGCCGCAAATGGCTCCTGCGCAATCGTCTGATAGACCGGATGACCGGAGAATGGATTGAGCGTGAGTTCCAGCCCGAGCAGCAATCCAACCGGGCGCGGCCCGACCTGTGCCCGCATATCCAGACCCTCCGACGCTGCCGACTCAATAGCGCCGAGCAAGTGTTTCCAACCTTCTGGCGCAACATCGGCTTGCGCCAGTGAGACCGAGAGCGGGCGTCCGGATCGCTCAACAATCCGGCGCAGCATTGCGGCTTCTTTCTCCGGGTCGTTGAAATCAGAGACGAATTGAAGAACACCCTTGCCAGCTTCACCAAGCGCCATGGCAAT
>JBCCZH010000425.1:0-2794 GCA_039188075.1 Pseudomonadota bacterium | reverse complement strand
GAGATCAGCGACATAGTCGAACGCCTTGGGGTCCGGCTTTGGCGCCTTTGCCAGAATATCGTTGAGCGTCCGGTGCGGCCCGGTAAAGGCGCGATCCAGCTTTTTGACCTTGCGGAGCAGGAAGTTCAGCGCGCCGCGCGTCATCGGCTTGAAGAAATCGGTCACGGAAATCGAAATGACCTGATCAACCTGGGTGCCCTCGATCGCCTCTTCCATCATTTCGGAGAAGATGGTGGATCCGATCAGGCAGCGGGCCTGGCTGTCCTTCAATTGTCGACGGGTCTCGGCCGCGGTGTAAAGCGGGTTCACATTGGTGACGGTCAGGCCGGCGAGGAAGACGCCGAGCAGGCTGACAATATAAGACGTGCAATTTGGCGACTGGATCGCCACGACGTCTCCCTGCTCATAGCCGAGGTCCTGGCGCAGGTAATTGGCCAGCTTCTGAGCCGATTGAATAGCGGTTCTGAAATCCGTTGTCTCGGCATGGCCGGTTGGCAGCGCCGTCGTCAGGAACGGATAGTCGGCATAATTTTCCTGTGCGATCAGGATTTTCTCATGCAAACGCCCGGGATTTAGATCGACCAACGGACGTGGAGAAAGTGCGACATTTGAAGGGTTCAGAATAGCCATTATGTGCCTCTTTTGGGTACAGGTCTGGCCTACCGGATTTAGCTTTGAATCCCGTTACGGTTGATCGGTGAATTTCACAGAGTTTGCTTAAGCCGCCTTTGCCGCCTTGGCCTTGCGATTGGCCTCACGCGTGGCGAGGAATTCGTCCAATTGCCGCGCCGCCATTGGCGATAGCGGGCGGTCGACAATCTCTTCGCCCAGCGCCCGTAACATGTCTTCACCAGTGACTTTCTGACGCCCCTTCTGGGTGACGCGGGTGACATAGATAGAGCGCAGGATTTCCGCCCCGGACTCGTCGAACCAAGTGTGCCACATCTCGACATAATGCTCACGCCATCCGACCACGCGGGTGTGAATTTCAATCATGCCCTGAGGCACGCGTGGCTGTTTGCGGGTTTGAATCGAACTCAACACCATCGGCACCCAGCCTTCACGCCGCACCACGTCGGACATTTTAGTCTGGATGAAGAAATTGACCAGCGAGACATCAATGTAAGACGGCACGCGGGAGGGCAGCAAATTGCCCTCGCTGTCGAGATCAGACCGGCGCAGCTTGAACCGATAGCGTGTGCCATCCCAGACATTCGCCTCACGCGGACCACGAAAGGTGCGGAATACTGTCAAAAGAAGGGTCAGGAAAAGATCCATATTACTCTACGAAAACCACAATAATGAGCGCTTGTGCAAATACTCACTAGCGCGTTAACACACCGATCGTAAACGATTTCGTTGCAAGGCGAAAACCCAGAAAGAGTTTCTATCAAATGGCGGAAACATCGTATCTCATCATCGGGGGTGGACCGGCCGGCCTGACCATGGCGCGGATGCTGAAAGATCGTGGCGTCGAGAAGGTCAGAATCCTGGAAGCCTCGTTCAAGGTTGGCGGCAAATGCCTGACCAGTGGGATCGGTGATCATGTTGTTGAGTTCGGCACGTGTTACGCCATCTGGTCGCACCGCTATGTGCTGAAGCAAATGAAAAAGCTCGGCATTCGGCGCAATTATCTGAAGGCGCAGCGGATCGATGATCGCGAATTGCTGGATTATATTCGCGATGGCAGTGGACCACCCTTTGCGGTTCAGGCGATCAAATATGCCTGGATGCGTTGGCGCCTGATGCGCCGCGCGGCGAAGGGCGATCCAAGCGTCAATGAAACTCTGGCCCAACCCACGGCAGCCTGGCTCAAGGCCAACAAGCTCGGCAAGATTGAGCGGATGATGCACCGTGTGGTGACGTCAATTGGTTATGGCTATCTCGACCGGACGCCACTGGTACACGCCATGCGCTGGGTCGATATCGATATGCTGATCACCGGCGCGATCAAGTTCACGGTCATGCCGGAAGGCGGCTGGCAGCATTTCTGGGATCGCTTTGCAGACGCGTTGACCGTTCACCTCAATCAGAGGGTCGCTTCGGTCACGCGTCGCGAAGACGGCGTGACGGTGGTGACGGATGACGGCACCGAATACGAGGCCGATTATCTGATCAATACAATTCCGATGGATGAGTTTGGCGCGCTCACCGACGCCACACCGGATGAGGCCCGGGTTGCCGATGCGGTCAGCTGGGCAGGCTATACGACCACGCTGGTATCGGTTGAGGCCTGGGCACATACCGCACCGGTCAATGCCTGGAGCGACACGTGCGCCAATGATGCCAAGGACGGCCAGTTGCTGTTTTCTCGCTATGAGTGCGAAGACGAAGGGGGCCGATCCTTCTTCTCGGTCGGCCAGTCCTCTGCCGCGTATGGGGCCGAGGAATTGAAAGAGCTGGCTGTGTTCAGCGCTGAACAGAAGGGCGCCTCGGACCCGTTTGTCGTCCAGCAAATTATCTGGAAATACATGCCCACCTATGCGCCGGACCAGATCCGCGATGGGTTGTTACAGACCATGATCAAGATGCAGGGTGAGAGGCGGACTTATCACACCGGCTCAACTTTTTCGCACGAGGCGGTGTCGACGATTTCGACCTTTAATGCGCGCTTGCTTGCATCGGCAATGACTTAATCGTCTCACCGTCAATCTGCACCTGATCCGACGGGACGACAGCAACCAGATTGACCGATTTCTCCCCGTCCAGGTCTTCGCGATATTGTCCGCCCAGATTCTCGATATGTGTCGCAGACATGTAGGAGGCGTAGGCATCCAGCGTCACATCTGAATCG
>JBCCZH010000424.1:0-2808 GCA_039188075.1 Pseudomonadota bacterium | reverse complement strand
TCTTAGTGTGAGTTGGACGGTTTGATCCAATTGACCCATATGAACGCCTCAAAAAGCCGCTTTCTCCTCCGAAACCGCTTGACGGTTCCGGCCGCAGCACCCTATTTGCCACCCGTTTGCCTGAGAAACCGTTAAGGCAGCGGAGCGGACATGAGTCCAGCGAAACAACGGAGGTAAGGGCATGAATGACAAAAATCAATCCGATTTCACCAGACAGGCGAGTGGCGCCCTGGCCCTTGCTGATGGCACGGTTTTCCTTGGAATCGGCGCCGGCACCGCCGGCACTGCCGTTGGCGAGCTTTGTTTCAATACGGCGATGACTGGATATCAGGAGATTCTGACCGATCCTTCATATGCTGAACAGGTGGTTTTGTTCACGTTTCCGCATATCGGAAATGTCGGCGCAAACCCTGAAGATCACGAAGAATCCAGCGTAAACGCCGCCAAAGCGGCCGTCGGGACAGTGTTTCGCGATGCGATCACGCCGCCATCCAATTGGCGCGCCGAAGATCATTTTGATGCCTGGCTGGCAAAAAAAGGCATTGTTGGCTTGTCCGGCGTTGATACCCGCGCCCTGACTCGCCTGATACGCGAACAGGGCATGCAGAAATGTGCCATCCAATATGCCCCGGATGGCAATATCGACACGGAAGCCCTGGTTCAGGCGGCCCGGGCCTGGCAAGGCCTGGAAGCGGCGGATCTGGCCGCAAATGTCGATGCAGATGCCAAATTCGATCACTCTGAGCGTCTCTGGGCGCTTGGCAGCGGATTTTCGGAACAATCGAGCCCCGAAAAGCATGTGGTCGTGGTCGATTTCGGGGTCAAAAAGAACATTCTGCGCAATCTGTCCGATGTCGGCGCCCGCGCCACCGTCGTGAACGGGGATACCGATTTCGAGACGATCCAGGCCCTGAAGCCGGATGGTGTGGTTCTGTCTAATGGTCCGGGCGACCCGGCGGCCACGTTTGAACGCGCCGGGCCGCTCTTGAAAGCCCTGGTCGAGAGCGGGATTCCGATTCTGGGGATTTGTCTGGGGCACCAATTGCTGGCCCTCACGCTGGGCGCCAGGACGATGAAAATGGCGCAAGGCCATCATGGCGCCAATCACCCGGTCAAGGATCTCGCCACCGGCAAGGTCGAAATCGTCTCGATGAATCACGGTTTCACCGTCGACCCGGCAACGCTGCCAGACGGTGTGGAGGAAAGCCATCGATCATTGTTTGATGGCACCAATTCAGGCCTGGCCGTCGCCGGCAAGCCGATCATTTCCGTGCAGCATCACCCGGAAGCGAGCCCGGGTCCCCAAGACAGCTTCTACCTGTTCCAGCGGTTTGCCGATTTGATGAAGGCCTAGCGCAGGCCCTTCACCATGGCTTCAAAGGCATCATAGATCGCATCCGGCGTGACGTCGGACTGATGACGCGCCAGCGCAAACCCGGCGCCATTCAGCGCGCTCTGGATCATCACCGCCAGTGCCGTGACGCGGGACTCTGCGACAATCCCTTTCTTGGCGAGATAGCGCACACCTGCCTCGACATTTTGGGTGCCGAGATCGTGGTCGCTTTCATACCAACCCTGTAACCCCAATACGGCCGGACCATCGATCAGGACGATTTTCTGATAGTCGCGCCGCGTGGCAAATTTCAAATAGACCCTGCAACCGGCCAGGAAGGCGCTGTAAGGATCGGTCAGGCTGCGTGCCGCGATCGCGGCGGCGCGGGCTTCGGCATCCATAGCCACTTGCAAGCGGGTCCAGACTTCACGGAAGAGGTCGCGCTTGGTTGGGAAGTGATGGAAAAGTGCCCCCTTAGTGATGCCCACATCTTTACAAATGTCGTTGATAGACGCGGCTGCGTAGCCTTGCTGTTCGAACTGTTTCGCGGCCGCAGCGATCAAGTCTTCGCGTGTCTTTTTTGCATCAAGTCTTGAGCGTTTTGCCATTCCAAAATGCGATTTCTAGTTGACCCACCACATACCATTGGTATGTAAAACCTAACGAGACCAATCAATTGGGCAATCGCAGTTGCTTTAGGTTTCGACCCGAGTTCACGTGAGTCGTGGGGACGTGCGCGGACCAAAATAAAGCCGGATCGTGACAAGCGATCCGGCTTTTTTACATTCTGGCACTGACCTGGATCAGCGTTCGTCATCCTCGTCATCGTCTTCATTGATCCGGAACAGACGTGGATCGACGCGGACATTGGTTTCAACATCGACCAGATCGACGACGGTGGTCTGGTCATTGCCGTCCAGCGTGATCCAGCCCTTGAGCGCATAGCTCGACTTGTCAAAGACCATGGTCAGCGTGCCGTCGAGCTCACCGCTTGTATCCTGGACTCGGATGCCGAGATCATCGCCGCGTTGCAGGATGCCGAGTACATCGACATCCTCTTCGACATTCAGACGGCTCGACAGCAAAAGGCCCAATGGCGTGGATCCAATCGGCACCCGGTCCACCGTTTCCAGTTCGCTATCTTCCATGGCCACGGTGGTGCCGTCAGAAACGATCAGGACGGGCGTTGGGTCATCATAATCAAACCGCATCCGGCCGGGTCGGTTAAGCGCGAACGTACCGGTCACGACACTGCCATCGCTATTGGCCTGAATGAAATCGCCACGCGCCGTCTTTGCCGCGGCGAGTGCAGTGCTGGCATCCGCCAGAATGGTCGGCCAATCCGCTTCAGGCACTTCGCCGCTCTGAACAGGCATTGGCAGCGTCTCTTCGACGTCCGGCTGCACTGTGTCGGCCGCATCGTTCTCAGCCGGCATGGGCGCTTCAAAAACGGGTTCAGAAATCGGGGTCTGCGC
>JBCCZH010000423.1:0-2828 GCA_039188075.1 Pseudomonadota bacterium | reverse complement strand
TGCCGGGAATTGCTGCGCGGGATCGAGAAACCGCCCACGCCTGAAAGCGGTAAGGGCACAATGGCTGTCCCACCTTCTGGCAGATCATCAGCTGCTAAACTGTAGCTGTCGAAGAGCGCAGTCGTGGAATCGCCGGCCCCGACAAGCAGGAGCGTTTCATGCAATCCCTCCTCGGGCGCGCGCAGCACGTGTACAGGCTCGACCCGATAGGCATTGGCCGCCAGGCTATCCGGTGTGGCGGCAAGCTGAACCGCGCGCCCGCTTTGGACCAACGATCGAATACTGATCGTGTCATCACCTGAGGTCAGCAAGTCCACGCCGCCTTTGACGACATAGGCGGAATCGTCGGCGGTGTGATAGCGACCCCAGCCAAAGCTGAAATCATCGATCCCGTCACCCGTCACATCTCCAAGCGCCTGGACCATGTGGTGCTGCTCTGTCGCGCGCGCCGCGGTATCCGTCATATGGATAAAGTGTTGGTCTGCGCCGCGGAACAGATCAAACGCCGTCATCTGCTGGCGCCCTCCGGCGTTCAATAGGGATTGCAGAACGCTGCCGCTATAGACGAGGATGCCTGAATCTGCCGCCTGCGGACCTGGCATTGGGATCGCAATATCCGCCAGACCATCATTGTCGACATCGCCCAGGGCCGTAAGCGGGCCGCAGACCCGGTGATTGCCGGTATAGACCGAGTAGGCCGCCTCGCCCGGATTGAAGTAACTTGCAATCGATTGCGTGTCTTCCACAGACAAAACGTCTTTCAGAACCGCGCCCGAGACGATGAAGACATGCGCATCAACGGTGCTGCCAGACCGGTACTCTGTGGCGCAGAAGGCCAGATCCGTGAGGCCATCTTCATCCAGATCACCCACCCGTGCGAAGGTGCGTGGGTCCAGGTCATGCGAACGGGTATCGCCATCCAGGCTGAGACGACCGGTCGTGATTTCGGAGAACACACTTTGCCGTCCTTCCGTCATGGCCTCGACCAGCCTCGATCCGGAGATCACTTCAATGGTTGCGGAATCGCGCGAGACAATAAAATCCTCAACACCATCTTCATCAAGATCACCGATCAGGGTCATGTTGTATCCGGCGTTTAAATCCTCTTCGGTCCCCTGAATGTGCCAGATTCCCGCGCCGGACGTGTCGTCAAGATCGAGCAATGTGGTCTCACTCAAGACGGCGCCGGAGACGACGTAGAGGTCCCCTGCTGGATGATAACCATCGGGTGGCAAAGCCGTATAGGCATCTCGCGCGTGACGGCCGGGCGCCGCGACAGCGAGGTCCGGACGACCATCGCCATCTATATCTCCCAGCGGTGTGATATTGCGCCCCAGGCCACCAAATTCGGTGTCACCGTTCAGCCAGACCACGGGAAAGTCCTCGAAAATTTCCTTTTGATCGGTGACATCGAGCGCGAAGGGCACGGTGGGTTTACCGGCAATGTCGCTCAGCTCCATCAACAGTTCAAAAGAATTGTCAGCATCGGCATCGATCGGGCGCTCATAATCGACTGGTGCGCGCAGCGTGAGCTCCCCCGACTCATTATCATAGGTGAAGGCGTCAGCGTCACCATTGCCGTCATCTGTCAATCGAAGCGTGAGAAAGCCCCCTTTCCCATCCGAAGACCGTGCGATCAGGGTCCAATCCTGATTTTCCGATAGAGTCGCAAGCGTTCGATAGGTCTCGCTGGTTGTGCTGGCGCTGGCTTGGGTCTCTGCTGATGCAACGGTCAGCGTATATTCTGGGTCAGTCGATGGCGGATCTTCCTCTGGAGGCGTGTCGCCTGATGGGGGTGTTTCAACTGACGGGATCGGCGCGGGCGAGTCAGATAGGTCTTCACCCCCACTTTCACAGCCAGCGAGCATGAGTGCCAGAATCGCGATCGGGGCAGCGCTGTGTCGCAACATGAGAAACCTTTCTCAAAGTAACAACGCAGCGCGCCTAGGTTTACGCGCACAGGATTGAGCAATGCTTATCCAGCACGTTTGAATTTTGTGGGATTGACCGAAGCCTAGTTAATCACACTGACGGCGACGACTTCGCCGGAATCCTGCTCCTGCAGGAGCACCGCACATGCGCTGTCGCAGCTAACCGGGAACTCATCCGCCGCGTCCATCCAGAGACCCAGAGATTCAACCCGCGTCACCGGATTGACCATGTTCGTATAATTGGCCTCGTCGGTCAGATATTCGACCAGTTTCAGTTCAAGCGTCGCTTCGCTGATGCCAGAAACGCGAATGGAGGCGCCATCCCAGCTCAGGCCGGGTGCGGAGTCGCTGCGGGTGTTGACGCGGGTTTTGATGTTCCGGCGAATGTCGCGCTTGCGTGTGCCCGGGCATTCCTTGGCGCCGTCATAGAAAGATTGCGGCGTGTAAGGCGCCCGCAGGCTGAGCCGGTCGGTGTACGCCATTTGACGTTCTTTCGCTTCCGGCAGCGACATCGGGTCAGGCTCACCGAGATAGTCCCAGTAATTCACCGTCCAGGTCAAGATCAGAACATCATCGCGTTCTTCATTGATCTGTTTCATGGTCCGGTGCGCCTTCGGGCAGGCCGGACAATTCTGGTTCGCAAACAGCTCCACCAATACGGGTCGATCGGCCTCTGCAAAAGCAGGGCCCATCAGTCCGAAGCAGAGGGCGAAAAAGGCGAAGAAACGCAGCATGGAGGCCTCATACCCGTTTCTGGGCTGACTTGAAACTCACTTGCCCGTGAAGACGGCGTTATGCCGCTTCATTGGCCAGATTGCGCAACACATAATGCAGGATGCCGCCATTGCGGTAATAGTCGAGCTCATTGTCCGTATCGATCCGAACGGTCGTCCGGGC
>JBCCZH010000422.1:0-2834 GCA_039188075.1 Pseudomonadota bacterium | reverse complement strand
GTTGACTGTGATGCCGTCCAGCGCCACCTCTTTGGCGAGGCTTTGCGTCACGCCCATCACGCCAAACTTCGAAGCCGCGTAATGTGGCGTGTATATGAACCCGTCGCGCGCCTGACCCGAGGCGGTATTGATCAATCGCCCGCCATTTCCCGTCGCGCGCATGTGACGAATAGCCTCCTGGCAACACAGAAAGACACCTTTGGTGTTCACATCCAGGGTCGCGTCCCATTCCTGCTCGGTGAGGTCTTCGACTTTCGCGATCGTGATGATGCCGGCGTTCTGGACGGACACATCGACCCCACCAAATTCGGTTTTCGCAAATGCGTAGAGCTCTTTGACCTGCTCTGGATCGGTCACGTCGCACACAAAGCCCCGGACCATTGCGCCGGTGGCGGAGAGTGCGTGGGAGGCCTCGTGGACTTGCTCTTCGACAGAGGCGAGGACAAGCTGCGCGCCTTCGGATGAGAACCGTTCGGCAATTGCAAAGCCGATACCCTTGTTTCCGCCCGTGACAACGATGGTTTTTCCTAAAAAACGGGTCATCTGTCTTACTCCGTATTGAGTTCGTCTTTTGGCATGGATAGGCGGCGCGCTGCGAGAAAGCCGGATTTGCGCAACAGAGCTTGGGATGCGCATCTTACCGGTCGAGGTGGCGGTTTGTTTAGTGGGTCAGGTCGGTTCGGAGTGACCGCCATTGCGGATGCGCAAGTGAGATTGCCCGTAAGAAACCTTTCTATGACGACGGGTGTAATTGGCCCCTTGTTGGCCTTGGGTAACGCATCATCTTTTGCCGTGGATTCGTCATGGATCGAACCTGACGTGATTTCCTCGAGCCCGACGATCATTCCCAGAAGCGTCGAATTCCTGCTCATTGACGGTCTGGTGAGTACATCGAATTCATCGGGCTCGGTCTCGACGTTGTCGCCGTCGGGCTTGCCCCCTTTGGCCCACCAAATCAGACTGTCCTCGTTCTGGGCGGGTTCGATATCACCGGCGTTTACAGCGCTTATCACCAATGTCCAAACCCGATGCACCAAATCCTGCGCTTCCGTCATATCGCAATCGCTCCGGCGGTCATGGGGTGGAACATGCTTCAATCCTCACTTGGCGTAATCGTCCGATACGAATTTCAGATTGGCGAGGATTCTTGCAGTTGCGCCGCCGGAAATTGTGTTGGCAACAGACCTTTCGGAGGATGTCCTGACGCACTTTGATGCTGTTGCAGGAGGAAAGTTTCGAGAAAACCTCCAGGGGGACGCGCGATGGCGCGTGCTGGCAACTTGGTTGAAACGTGCGCGAGGATCTTTGGCACTCTGACCGGGAAGGCAGACCTGTCACTCATGGCATTGCGCCTTCTTTAGGGCAGCACGCCAGTTGGATCGCATCGCCTTGCGCCATTGCGCGGTGGCCGAGGGCGCAAAGCTTTCCTGCCCTGCTTCAGCCGTGGTTACTGGGTGTCCCATCGCTTCGAATGCGAGGGCCGCAGCCCCCCACGCTCCCACCTCGGCAAAGGTTCGACGTTCCACGGGTACGTCGAGAAGGTTTGCGAGCATCTGCACGAGCCACGCATTCGCGGAAGCGCCACCGTCAGTCTGGAGTTTGCTCAACGGACCATCGATGTCGGTCTGCAGAGCCTCGAAGACGTCCGCGATCTGGTGTAAGATGGCGTCGAAAGTCGCGCGTGCGAGCTGCTCCGGCCGCGTTCCAAGGCTCAGACCGGAAAAAAGACCACGCGCGGCATCGTCCCAATGGGGCGCGCCGAGCCCGGCAAGCGCGGGCACAAAGACCACGCCATCGCTGTCTTCCACCGATTGAGCCATGTCGGACAGTGTGGCCACATCCTGGATGTTCAACAGGTCGGCCGTGAAACTGGCGGCTTGTGCGGATACAGTGATGTTGCCCTCAAGCGCGTAGGCAACATCATCGTCGATCGACCAGGCAATCGTGCTCGACAGGCCGCTTGAGGACAGAACGCGGTCCTTGGTCAGCATCATCAGTGATGACCCCGTCCCGATCGTCGCCTTTACAGGACCGGGCGTGCGGACGCCATGACCGTAAAGCGCGGCGTGGCTGTCTCCCATAACCGCATGGATCGGGATACCTGCGGGTAGGGCTGTAACGCCAGCTGCGGTCAAACCGAATGCGCTGTTTGACGCCATGGACTTGGGCAAACAATCGATCGGAGCATCAAATATCTCACCCAACCGCGCGCTCCAGGCGCAGATTTCCGTGTCGAACAGCAGGGTTCGAGAGGCATTTGACCGGTCGGTTGCAAAACTTTGTCCGCCGGTCAGTTTCCAGATCAACCATGCGTCGACCGTACCGGCGCGTAAGCGCCCTTGCGCATGCAGCGCCGCGACCTCGGGCCTGTTTTTCAGAAGCCATGCAAGTTTGGACGCGGGAAACAACGGGTTGATACCGAGGCCAGTCAGGGCCGTTACCTCGGGCTCTAGCCCATCGTCGATAAGCGCAGCACATGCCTCGGCCGTGCGGCGGCATTGCCAAATCGGTGCAGGCCCCGCCGGGGCACCGGTTTCGGCATCCCAGACAACCAGCGTTTCGCGTTGGTTCGATATACCAAGCGCGGAGATCTCTCCTTCGAAATCCTGCAGCACCGCCTCGACGACCGCCCGGGTGGTTGACCAGATTTCATCGGCGGATTGCTCGGCCCATCCCGGTTTGGGGTAATGTGTTGAACAGGGTCTCGACGCGGAAGCGCACACCCTCCCCTTGGTGTCGAAGATGAGGGCCTTGGTGTTCGTGGTTCCCTGATCAATGGCAAGAACGAACATGGTCGCTACTTTCGCTCAAATGCACGGCGCGCGGCGTGTTCC
>JBCCZH010000421.1:0-2842 GCA_039188075.1 Pseudomonadota bacterium | reverse complement strand
GGGCTGGCGCAGCGCCGTGGTCAGATTGTAGTGTTTGCTGGAATGATGGGTCACATGTTCCATCCAGAACCAGCGAATGCGATGCGCCCAGCGATGCTTCCAGTAATAGACGAAATCGTAGAGCACGAAGACGATCAGGAAACTCCACCAGGTATTGGGAAGGGTCATCACCCGATACGGCCAGACCAGCATCATGATCCAGATTGCAGCCACGCCGGTCAGCGTACCGACAATCGCATTACCGAGGCCCATGGCCATGCTCGTCATCGCATCGGCGGTTTCATAGCGGCCTTTGGCACGCCCGGTTTTGACCGACCACCATTCAATCGCGACGCTCAGCACGAAGACAGGCGCGAACAGGGCTTCGATGGGAATTCCGGCGGGCATAGTGTTAAGCCGTGACACTCTCTTTCGCAGTTGCCCGGATCATATCGCTTGCTTTCTCGGCGATCGCAATGGTCGGCGCGTTTGTATTACCGCTGACCAGGCGCGGCATGACGGACGCATCAACCACGCGCAATCCCTCGACACCGAAGACGCGCAACTGATCATCCACGACCGCCATCTTGTCGCCTTCCATGCCCATTTTGCAGGTCCCGACGGGGTGATAGATGGTGCCGCCTGTCTCGCGGGCATAGGCGAGCAGGTCTTCATCGCTTTCCAGGTCGGGGCCGGGCTCCAATTCGTGATCGATATATTGCGCCAGCGGCTCTTGCGACGCGAGCTCCCGTGCCCATCGCAAACCGGCAATCGCGGTCTGCTGGTCGAGCGGGTCGGCCAGATAGTTTGGCCGGATCGCCGGATGCACGTCATGTTGCGCGGATTTGATATGCACGCTGCCACGGCTTTCCGGCCGCAACTGGCACGGCGCAATCGTGATGCCTGGCTGCTTCTCCAGCTCCATGTCACCGCTTTCGGTCATCTTCTGCATGTCCATGGTCGCTGGCAGGATGTGATATTGGACGTCCGGCGTCGCGAGTTCGGGACGGGTTCGGATGAAGGCTGCGATGTGCGCGGCGGACAGGGTGAGCAGGCCTTTGCGCTGAGTCAGATATTTGAACACCTCCCCGATCATGGCGAGGCCGCGGGATTGCTGATTGACCGAAGGTGTGCCGGGCTTCATGCGAAAGCGCGCGCCCAGGACAAAATGGTCCTGCAGGTTTTCACCCACTCCGGGCAGGGCAGAAATCGTCTCAATACCCTGCGCCTGCAGCCGCTCCGGATCGCCAATGCCCGACAGTTCCAGCAATTGCGGGCTGTTAATCGCGCCGCCCGCCAGGATCACCTCTCCGCGGGCCTTGGCCATTACGGTGCGTCCATTCTGGGTGTACTCAACTCCAATGGCGCGTTTGCCGTCGAACAGCACGCGGGCGGCGAGTGCTTTTGTTTCGATGGTCAGGTTCGGGCGTTTCTTGGCCGGATTGAGATAGGCGACCGCAGCACTCCAGCGGCGGCCATTTTTCACCGTCAGCTGATAATAGGCGATGCCTTCCTGGTCTTCGCCATTCACATCGCGATGCGGCAGGCCAAGCTTCTCGCCAGCGGCAATCACCGCATCGGACACGGGATGTTTCTCTGTCACGTCGGAGACATTGAGCGGACCGCCTTTGCCATGCCCGTCCATGCCGTCACGTTCCTGGTTCTGGCTGCGCAGGAAATAAGGGTGGAGATCATCATAGGACCAGCCGCGCAGACCCAGCTGGGCCCAGCCATCATAGTCCTGTCTCTGGCCACGAATGTAGAGCAGCCCATTGATCGAGGACGATCCGCCCAGCACTTTGCCGCGCGGCCAGGTATGCACGCGATCATTGGTGCCGGGATCCGGCTCGGTCTCATACATCCAATTGACCTTCGGGTCTTTCAAAGTCTGGGCATAGCCAACCGGAATATGGATCATCATCGAGCTGTCCTTGCCGCCCGCTTCAAGCAGCAGAACCGAGGATTTGCCGTCTTCGGTCAAGCGATTGGCTAAGACACATCCCGCACTGCCAGCCCCTACAACGATATAGTCAAATTCGGCCACTTTATCCTCCTTGCTGGCGATCTCGCATGATCGCCTTCTCAGGAAGATGACACAGGCGTCACGAATTGGAAGGGGCAACGCTGCGTCACGCTTGACGACACTATAGAGAGACCGCTTCCTGTCGGCAGAATCTGAACAGGAGAGCGAGATGAGCAGCCTCGGCGATTATGAGACTATCAAACTGGAGCAAGAGGGCGGCATTGCCATTCTCACCCTGCATCGGCCGGACAAGATGAATGCCTTCACCGGCAAGATGATGTTCGAAATGATCGATGCATTCGACAAGACAGATGCCAATGACGACATCCGCGCCGTGATCGTGACCGGCTCCGGCGACCGCGCCTTCTGTGCCGGGGCAGACCTGTCGGAAGGGGCCAAGACATTCGATTATGAAGCGCGCGCCGATAGCGGTGAGATTGGCCGGACCGAAAAAGTGGATATTCAACGCGATGGTGGCGGCCGCCTGACCCTGCGCATGTTTGACAGTTTAAAGCCGGTGATCGGCGCGATTAATGGCGCGGCGGTTGGCGTTGGCGTCACGATGCAATTGCCCATGGATATCCGGATTGCCTCGGACAATGCGCGCTTTGGCTTTGTCTTCAATCGCCGCGGGATCAATCCGGAGGCGGCGTCGAGCTGGTTCCTACCGCGCCTCGTTGGCATTCAGCAGGCGCTGGAATGGTGCTATTCGGGTCGCGTCTTTCCGGCTGAGGAAGCCTTGAAAGGCGGCCTCGTCCACTCGGTGCATCCGCAAGCTGAATTGATGGATGTGGCCCGCGCCATGGCGAACGAGATTGCCGACAATACCGCCGCCGTCTC
>JBCCZH010000420.1:0-2845 GCA_039188075.1 Pseudomonadota bacterium | reverse complement strand
CATGGGCACTCCGCGAAAAAACTCGATCAAATTTGACACAAATCATCACGCCGTCATGCGCGTGATTTCAACTATGTTTTTGTAGTTAAGGCGCTTGTCGCAACGTCACGGAAGCAGAATGCGCCTTACTCACACGCCCCCATTTGAAGCCGCCAATCCGGCGCCCGCTCGAAATCGTCTCTTGCCGGTCATGCATCTGGAGACAGGGGAAGCTGTGTTGCTGTTTGCCGAAACCGAGAAACGCTTCGAAGAGCGCGCGGTTTTCGGCCGAGCGGCGCTCGCTGCAGAACGCAGCGAGCCCGTCTCACCTGCCACCTGGATGGCGGCGCACGTCGAGGACGTCGCTCACGATGCCCACAATCGCACGACTGAGCGCCCGGTCATCATCGAGATGCCTCTGGTCGCATTGATCCATCCTGACACCGCGGTCGCCTGTGACGCCGCCATTGCCCGGACCCGCCTTTGTCCCCAGGAAATCTGTTTCGAGATTCAAGACGCGGCCCTGGCGCTGCCCGCAGCGCGCAATGCGCAGGACGGCGTTGAAGCCTTGCGTCGATGCGGGTTCCGGATCTCGCTGAATGCGACCCGGTCCTGGCAATGCCCGCTCAACCACTCTATGCGCCTGTTGCTCGACAGCTTGCGCGTTGATGCCCGCAAGATCGAAGAAGAGCCCGAGCTTCAGGATCGGATCGAAGCCGCCGTGAGTTCCGGCATGCTGGTCATCGCCGAGCATGCCAATTGGCGTGACAGCTACTTCCTCGGCGAACTTGGCGTGGAATATGGCTTTCGGATGCGTGCTGACGCCTAGGCGGCGTTCTCATCGCGGCGCTTGGCTTGCTCCGCATAGGCATCGAGTTTTTCCAACAGATAATCGAGATCCGCTTTCGGAATGGCCTGGAACTGGGTCAGCACCCGTTCGATCATGCGCATGCGGAACCGGGCCCGGTCATTCGCTTCGCCATCCAGTTCCAGCTCATGATAGACTTTCACGGCGGCTCTGAACGCGGGCAGCAGTTTGCGATGCAAACCGGCGCGATCGAAAATCGCCTGCAGCCCGAGCGGCCCGGCATCGTGAATCATCAACCATGCGCGGGCATGCGGCACACCTGACAGTTCCGCCAGCGCATGCTCGACAAAGGGCATATGCCCGACGCACAAGGCCCGCATGATCAGGGAATGCGTCAGCCGACCGTTCAAATTGAGTTGTGAGACGAAACGCGGCATGTCATGCGTCCGCCCGGCCTGCTCAACCAGATCAATCGTCGCCCGTTCCCGGGCCCCTGCCGCCAGATCGATGGCCATTTGCGCTGGCAATTCGTGGCGATTGATCAACAGGTCAAAGACCTGGCCTGAGACCAGCGACACCATTTTTTCGGCAATGTGAACCGGAATATGATCCCGCAGAACCAGATTCTCATGCATGGTCTGATTGGCCGGGAAGCGCTCAACCGAATGTTCCATCGCCCGATCGGTCAGATCGGCCCCGGAATTGCCCGCAATCGTCTCAACCGCGATTTCGGAGGCATGTTCACAAATCACCTCTGACAAGGCGCCGGAAACGGTCGCGCGGCCCGCGATCGCCGCCTGTTTCGCGGCGGTCACAGACAAAACCAGCTCGATCAGGTCCTCGTCAGAAAAGACGGGAGAGTTTTCCAGTAGCGGAATCGCCACCGATTCCACGTCCTGCGCCAATTGCACGGCGACGCTGTGCGGCAAGCGGGGGGAATTACGCAAGGTGACGGACAAGGTCCGGCGCACAAGCTCGGCCGTGTCCTTGGCCAGGATCTGGATGATTTCATCGGCGAAGATACGCTCATCATCGCTCAAGACGTCGGTGGCGATGCGGCGGCAGAGACGGTGCGCGACCGTCGCGCGCTCCTCAGAAGTCTCGCCTTTCATCAGGCGAACAATATCGCCTTCGCTGAGCTCTGGACGCATGCTTTGTACAGTCATATCGCGGGGGTATCCCTGTCGCCGATCTAGATTTGTGAATAAATGAACTGAGCGGGTTAATACCTGGTTTACCAAAAGCCGATTGCCCAAAGAAGACAAGAGACAGGATGCGCCTATGCTAGACGGCATCAAAGTAATCGAACACGCCACGTACATGGCCGCACCGGGGGCCGGAAGCATTCTGAGCGACTGGGGCGCCGACGTGATCAAGATCGAACCCCCGGGCGGTGATCCGATTCGCAACTTTTTCAGTACGATCGGGACCGATATTCAGGACAATCCGGTCTTCGACTTCGACAATCGCGGAAAAAAGTCGATTGTGCTCGATACGCGAACCGAAGATGGGCAGAAAATTCTGCGCGAACTGGCCGCAGATGCCGATGTGTTCCTGACCAATGTCCGTCCAGGTGGATTGACCCGATCGGGGCTGGATTATCAAAGCCTGCACCAGATCAATCCGAAACTCGTCTATTGCACCCTGACAGGATACGGCCTCGAAGGCGCCGATGCAGACAAGCCCGGCTTTGATGTCGCATCCTTCTGGTCGCGCGCCGGGGTTGGGCATCTCACCGTACCGAAAGGTCAGGATCCATTCGCCCTGCGGACGGCCTTTGGGGATCACACGACCAGCATGGCCGCAGCTGCCGGGATTTGTGCGGCCATGGTCAAGGCGCACCGCACCGGTGAAGGCCAATTGGTCGAGGCCTCTCTGTTACGCGCCGCCTTGTTCGCCATGGGGTCGGATTTTGCCATTCAGCTTTTCTTTGGCCGGATCGGGTCGACCAAGTCGCGACATGAGCAAATTCAGCCATTGATGAATTTCTTCAAGACCAAGGATGGCGCCTGGATTTGCATCGTTTCCCGCCAGGGCAATGTCGACTGGCCACCCTTG
>JBCCZH010000419.1:0-2854 GCA_039188075.1 Pseudomonadota bacterium | reverse complement strand
ATTTTCGAGGCCTCGGGCGGAAAGTTCCATTGTCTCAACTTACACAGTTGCCACGGTCTTATAGCATTGAATGGGCTAAAGGCGCATCAGGCTCGCAAGATTATTTTTCTGCATGTCAGATGATCCGCCGACAATCGGCATACCGAGCAGGTCGCGGACATGACGTTCCATGTCATAGGCATCTGACAGGGCGTACGCCCCCATGACTTGCTGGCAAGTCGTGGCGATCTCCACCGCTGTGTCCGCGACGAAGAGTTTCGCCATGGAGGTCTCGATGCTGCAGGGCTGTCCCGTCTGAGCCAGATAGGCGCCATGATAAAGCATGTGTTTCGCGGCTTGCAGTTTGGTGCGGGCGGTGACCAGTTTGTGACGGATCGCCTGATGTTGCGATATCGGCTTGCCGAACTGCTCACGCTCCTGGGCGTATTGCCAGGCTTCTTCGACGGCGGCACGGGCAATGCCATAGGCGACGGCCGTAATCTCGATCTTCTCAACGTCCAGGGCCCGGCCGGCCAGCAATTTCCAGCCCTTGTTCCAATTGTCTTCACCGCCAACAATCGCGGATTTGGGCAGGCGGACATTGTCGAAATAGACGTCCATGGATTTGGTATAGCGCAGATTGGCATGTTCGATGGCTTGCATACTGACGCCCGGCGCATCGGTCGGGATGAGCAGGAAGGTTAGGTTCTTGTACCGCTGCTCCGGCGGGCCGGATCGGGTCAGGCAGTAAATATAGTCCGACCAGTCGGCGCCCGTGCACCAGCGCTTGGCGCCATTTACGACAATCTCGTCGCCTTGCATCTCGCTGCGCGTCTCGACGCTGGCCAGGTCGCCGCCGACATTGGGTTCCGACAGGCCATAGCAGAGGAACATCTCGCCGCGTGCCAGCTTGGGCAGAAACTCCGCCTTCTGTTCGGGCGAGCCATTTTCCGACAGGTTCATGCCGCCATAGAATGCAGCGTGGATGTAAGGCCCGGCCAGGAAGGCGCCGGCCTGGCACAGCTCATCAATCACCGCCGTGGCGCCGAGAATATCCTGGCCCATGCCGCCATATTCTTCGGGAATGGTCAGGCCAATCAGGCCCATTTTGGCAATGTGGTTGAAGACGTCGCGCGGCCAGGTCGCCTCGCGGTCCCAGGCAATGCGCTTCTCGCGCGGGGCATGCTCGGTCACAAAGCGCTGCAGCTGGCGGCGGATCTCGGAAATATGGTCGGGTTCTGTTGCGAAATAGCTCATGCGGATGGCTTAGAGTGAATGTTGCCACGGCGGAAGCGGTCTCCCCGCGACAAAGTCTGATAAGAGTTAATCGACGTCCAAAACGAACGACACTGTCAATATGTCTTTCGGAGGAACGCTTGGCTGGGCCAGGGGTCTGCCCCACCATTGTGTATCGCGCCAGGCGCCCAGCTTATAGCCAACATTCGGATAGGTGCCGATCAGTTTGAATCCCATTGCACTGTGAATACCAATGCTGGCCGCGTTCGGCACCACAATACCAGCAAAGGCCATGACGTATCGCTGGCGCGTGAGGATGTCGAACAGAGCGCCATAGAGCGCTTTCCCGACGCCTTTTCCGCGGGCCTGCGGCGCCGCGTAAATCGTGGTGTCGACGGAAGACCGATAGGCGGCCCGTGTGCGATGGGGCGACGCATAAGCATAGGCCAGCGGCGCGTCATCTTCCGCGACCAGCCAGGGATAAAGATCACCGGCATCCGTGATGCGTTTGGAAATTTCTTCCGCGTCGGGCGCAGTGTGCTCGAACGAGGCGTAATGCTCGTCGACAAATGGGCGATAGGTTTCGACAATGAATTCCGCGTCTTCTACGGTCGCGCGGCGAATCCGGATCATATTTCAATCTCCGCCAATCGGATCAGGTAGCCATCCGGGTCCTGAACGACAAATTGCGTCTGGGTGATGGTTTGATCGCCGGTATCATATTCGCGCCGTTCGAGTGGAACCTTGATTGTAGCAGCCGTATGCAGGCAGGCCTCGTAGAGCGGGGCAATCTCAGCCACCTGGATCTGAAAGTTCACGCCGCGCCCAAAGGGATGGGCGAGCTCGCCCGTAAGCCAGCTCTTCTCGCCCACTTGTTCGAGCATCAGTTCTGCGCCCTCTCGATGCAGATAGGCGAATGTCTCATCGGGCCGATCATAGGCCACCTCAAAGCCGAGCACCTCTATATAGAAGACAAGGCTTGTCTCCAGATTCGAGACATAGAGTTCAGGGACCAGAGCCTTCGCCATGCGCTCAATTACAGGCCAATCTCCTGAATGTCATATGGCACGGTTTGATAGACCTGATTAATCCAGTTGCCGAACAGAAGATGGGCATGGCTGCGCCAGCGATTTTGCGGCGGTGCCGTGACATCATCATGCGGGAAATAGCCATGCGGTGGTCGGATCGTTTTTCCGGCGGCGATGTCGCGCTCATACTCTTCCTTCAGTGAGGTCGAGTCATATTCGATATGATTGAAACAATAGAGACTGCGCGTCGCCGGGTCCGAGAGCAGGCAGGGCCCGGTGAAATCACTATCCATCAATATGTTCAGCGCCGGCGCCTTTGCGATATCGCCGGCGCGGACTTCGGTCCAGCGACTGACCGGGATCTGAAAATCATCGCTGAACCCGGAAAGGTAAGGCGAAGCGGGTGCAAGATTGCGGTGGCGATAGACGCCGAACGCCTTCTCCCCCAGCAGATGTTTCGGTACGCCATGGAAATGATAGGCAGCCGCCATGGCGCCCCAGCAGATGAAAAAGTTCGAATGCACATGGGTTCGCGTCCATTCGAAGATCTCGGTCAGTTCATCCCAATAGGTCACATCTTCGAAGGGCAGCGTTTCAATCGGGGCGCCGGT
>JBCCZH010000418.1:0-2872 GCA_039188075.1 Pseudomonadota bacterium | reverse complement strand
GGCAGAAGCAGGAGCGGCAGTCCGACATAGCCAGCATAGCGCAGCCCGGTGCCTGCAATCTCGACAAATGAGTCCATCTCGCCCGAATCCTTTACCCTCAGGCTTCGGGTCTACCCCTTACAGCTCTCTCGCGGCAAGGTACGGGCCGTCAGAAATGCGGGCCCAGCCGCGCATTTTCTTCAGCGCGTCTTCGAAACTCTCATAGATACGGCGCTCCAGATCGCCGCCAGATCCTGCATCGCTGCGAATATCAGCCGAGACCTCTTGCACGCGGGCCATCACATCATCCGGGAATTGGCGCAGCTGCACCTCTTCTTCATTCACCAGTTTTTCTAGATGCACACCATTCTGATACGTGAATTCGCCGACCGAGAGGTGATTCACCTCATTACAAGCGCTGCGAACAATCTGTTGCTCGGTTGGGGTCAGCCCATCCCATTTGCGCCGATTGATGCCGACGGCAAGTGAACTGCCGGGCTCATGGAAGCCGGGGCCATAATGGAATTTCGCTTCGCGATGGAAGCCGAGAAAGTAATCATTCCAGGGACCGACCCATTCGGTGGCGTCAATTCGGCCGGTTTGCAGCGCCTGATAGATTTCATTGCCTGGCAAGGCTTCTGCGGCGCCGCCCAGGGCGCGAATAACGTCTCCGCCAAGGCCTGGAATACGCATTTTCAAGCCGCGGAAATCATCGAGACTGTTGACCTCACGCTTGAACCAGCCCCCCATCTGGTGGCCCGTATTGGCGCCCTGGAAGGCGATAATTCCATATTGACCAGACAACTCCTCCCAGAGGGCCTGGCCGCCGCCAAAATCGATCCAGCCCATGATCTCTGCCGCAGTCATCCCCATCGGGACGGCGGTGAAGAAATTGTAGGCCTTGGATTTGGACTGCCAATAATACTCTGCGCCGTGATACATGTCGGCATTGCCGGAGGCGACCGCGTCAAAGGCTTCGAACGCTGGCACGAGTTCACCCGCGGCGTAGACGCGGACTTCCATCTGACCTTCAGAGAGTTCGCCAATCCGATCAGCAACGCGTTGTGCCGCCGCGCCGAGGCCCGGCAGATCTTTCGGCCAGGTCGTCGTCATGTTCAGACGCGTCTTCTTGCGGCGCACAGCAGGCGAAGCAACGCCATCGCTTTCGCTGGTTGATTGACTGCAGGCGGTTGCCACCAGTCCAGCTGCCCCGAGCGAGGCTGCGCCTAACAGTCTACGGCGATCAATCATCCGCTCACTCCCGATTTGTATTATTCGTGGTCTTGTAACGGACGCCACTGGCCAGCTTCAAGCACTTCAAGCGGCTTGAAGCGGCGTTTATAGTCCATTTTCTCGCTATTCTTGATCCAATAGCCAAGATAGAGGTGCGGAAGGCCCAGTTCGCGCGCGTGCAGGATATGATCAAGGATCATGAATGTGCCGAGACTGCGCTGCCGCTGAGCCGGATCGAAGAACGTGTAGACCATCGAAAAACCATCGCGCAGCACATCGGTCAGCGACACTGCGACCAGCGGCGAGTCCAGCTCTGGACCGGCGCGATATTCAAACATCAGGGTCTGGACCGGGCTGTCATTCACCATCGCGCAAAACTCGCGATAGCCCATATCCGACATGCCGCCGCCATCATGGCGGCTGCGCAAATAGGACTTTAACAATCGGAAATACTCGCGATTGGCTCGCGCCTCGATCGGACGGCGGGTCAGATCTGCATTGGTGCGCAGGATCCGGCGTTGATTTCGGCTCGGTTTGAAATTGCTGACATCGACCCGGACCGACCGACAAGCATTGCACGACGGACAAGCGGGGCGATAGGCCACACCCTGGCTGCGGCGGAACCCGGCGCGGCTGAGCTGATCATGCAGCGCGTCCGGATTGTCCTGGGTCAGATGGGTAAAGCCCTTGCGCTCGATCTGGCCCGGCAAATACGGGCACGGGCTGGCGCCGGTTACGTAGAACCGTAACCCGTGCCGGAGACCCGGTAACTGAAAGAGCGACTCATCAAGCTTCATGTTTCCAGTCTACGCATCTAAAGGTTGAAGCGCCAAGGGGCGATAATGGTAAATGCTGCCCACATAATTATCACTAGTGGGCCCCCAAAGCGTAAAAAATCTCCAAATTTGTAATGTCCTGGTCCCATAACGAGCATATTTGTCTGATATGCAATCGGTGTCGCGAAGGCACAGTTCGCGGCGTAAATCACCGCGAGCAGGAAGGGAAAGGGATCGGCGCCGGTTTGTTCGGCGGCCGAAATTGCGATTGGGGTGAACAGAACCGCGGTCGCGGCATTGCTGAGAATATTGGTCAAAATGGCGACCGCGAGGAAGATCGCCGAAAGGATGGCCAGCGTGCCATACGGAGACGCCAACATCACGACCAGTTCGGCCAGCATTTGCGCTGCGCCTGTGCTTTCCAGCGCCACGCCCATAGCCAAAGCTGCCGCAATAACCAGGTAAATGCGGAGATCGAGCGAGCGTGCGGCTTGGCGATGGTTGAGGCATTGCAGCAATATCATCCCGGTCGCGGCGACAATCGAGGCCAAAGTGATGGTCGCCAGTCCTGTCGCCGCAGCAACAACCATACCAATTGTGATCAAGCGCGCGACCTGCGCCCGCGCTGTGGTGGGGAACTCACTTTGCGACCATTCCAGCAGGATCAGATCGCGGCTGGTGCGCAAGTCCCGGAAGGCGCCGATCGGGCCGCAGAGCAGGAGCGTATCCCCGGCCTCCAGCCGGATCTCACCCAGCTTGGTGCGGATCATTCGGCTACGCCGCTGAATGCCCATCGTGACGGCGCGGGTCAGACGGCGAAAGCCGAGCATCTCGACCGTTCGGCCGGCCATGCGCGAGCCGGGTGCAATCACCGCCTCGACCAG
>JBCCZH010000417.1:0-2881 GCA_039188075.1 Pseudomonadota bacterium | reverse complement strand
TGTCCGCAGCTTGCCGTTGCTGGGTTCAGACAGTAGAAGACATTTCGCTTTCGCTCAAATCAGGAAAGGTTACCGACCGGTGATACCCCGTTACTCCCGGCCTGAAATGACGGCCATATGGTCGCCCGAAACCAAGTTTCGCATCTGGTTCGAGATTGAAGCCCATGCCTGTGACGCCCAGGCGGCGCTGGGTGTGATTCCCAAGGAAAACGCGGACGCTGTCTGGGCTGCGAAAGACACCGAATTCGACGTTGCCCGCATCGACGAAATCGAGGCGGTGACCAAGCACGACGTGATAGCCTTTCTGACCCATCTGGCGGAAATCATTGGCAATGATGCGGCCCGTTTTGTGCATCAGGGGATGACCAGTTCGGACGTCCTGGACACAACTTTCAACATACAGCTGGTGCGCGCGGCGGACATTCTTGTAAGCGATCTCGATCAGCTTCTCGAGGCCCTGAAAAGGCGCGCTTTTGAGCACCGGCATACGGTGCGTATCGGCCGTTCGCACGGCATTCACGCAGAACCCACGACCATGGGCCTGACCTTTGCGCGCTTTTACGCGGAAATGGCGCGAAACCGCGCGCGAATGGTCGCCGCGCGGGGTGAGATTGCCACCGGCGCGATTTCCGGTGCGGTGGGCACGTTCGCCAACATCGATCCTGCCGTCGAAGCGCATGTCTGTGACAAGCTGGGCCTCGCCCCGGAACCGATCAGCACCCAGGTGATCCCCCGCGACCGCCACGCGGCCTTTTTCGCGACCCTGGGCGTGATCGCCAGTTCCATCGAGAACGTGGCCACGGAAATCCGCCATATGCAGCGCACCGAAGTTCTGGAAGCTGAAGAGTTTTTCTCAAGCGGCCAGAAGGGATCGAGCGCGATGCCCCACAAACGCAATCCGGTCCTGAGTGAAAACCTGACGGGTCTGGCCCGCATGGTGCGCAGTGCCGTGGTGCCCGCCCTGGAGAATGTCGCGCTTTGGCACGAACGCGACATCAGCCATTCGTCGGTTGAGCGCAATATCGGACCGGACGCCACGGTGACGCTCGATTTCGCCCTGGCGAGACTGACCGGCGTGATCGACAAACTCGTTGTCTATCCGGGCGCCATGGATGCCAATCTCAACCAATTTCGCGGGCTCGTTCATTCCCAGCGCGTGTTGCTGGCACTGACCCAAAAGGGCGTCAGCCGCGAAGACGCTTATCGGCTGGTTCAGCGCAATGCCATGCGTGTGTGGGAAGATGATGCGGATTTCCGGACCGAGCTGCGGGCGGACCCAGAGGTGTCAGCCGCTCTTTCCGAAGATGAAATCGATGAAAATTTCGACATCGACTATCATCTGAAGCATGTCGACACGATTTTCGCGCGGGTATTCAAGGACGGCTGAAGAAACTTCTTGGCCGAGGGCGCGCGCGTGCTAACCTTTGGGTACACACGTTCCCAAGGGAGAGACGTATGACGATCAAGACCCTTCTTGCCGCTGCCGTTCTGGCCGTGGCACCCGGATTGGCGGTCGCCATGGGATGCTCTGGCTACGGTCACATCAAGGAACAAACCGTTGCAAGCTGCCCGGCCGGACAGGTCTGGGATGGTGACGCATCGACCTGCGTGGATATCAGCACCAGCTGATCCCAGGCATCTGAAAATGCGATGTGGGCCGTGCGACTTGCGCGGCCCTCGTCATTTTTTCGGTCCCGCCGCTGTCGGCGCAGGCGGCAGATGGGCTGAATTCAGGGGCGTTTCCACACGCGCCACCGCATTCGGGGTTTTGTCGCAGTCGCATTGGTCTATGTTTGGCCGGAACATTTGAGACCGAGGAAGAACATGCGCACACTTCTTGCCATCGCAGTCACGCTGGCCCCGGCCATGGCGCTCGCAGCCGGTGGCGGGTCGGTCCCCTCGACCGACACCATAACCCAGTGCAAAAACGGCGAAATCTATGATGCAGACACCAAAAGCTGTGTCGCTCCAAAAGACAGCCGGCTGGATGATGACGCCCGGTTCGACGCTGCGCGCGCCTTTGCATATATGGGTCTGACCGAGGAAGCCTTCGCGGCCTTGGCTGCCATGGGCGATCAGACCGAAGACAGGGTCCTGACCTACATGGGCTTCACCCACCGGCGCGCGGGTAACATCGATCTGGCCTATGACTTCTACCGCAAGGCGCTGGCCCGGAACCCGGCCAACATTCTGGCACGGTCGTACATGGCGCAGGGATATGTTCAGGAAGGCCGCCTTGATCTGGCGTGGGCCGAACTGACCGAGATTCGACGTCTGGGCGGACGCGGCACATGGGCGGAGGTCTCGTTGCGCCTGGCGCTCCGGTCCGGACGAGGGTTCGCCTATTAGGGGCTGAAACGGCATCCGGGGAAACACTCGGTTAACCGAGCTCTGGCAGAACCGGTTCGAACCAAGCCGGATCTCACATGTCTGTCGATCTTACTTCGCTGGGCCTGCCAGCGGACATCCCAAAGTTTTCAGCGCCCGGCCAGCAGGCGCCGCCGCCTGCGTTACCCGCCGCAACACCCAGCACATTGAAGCAGCGTGAAAAGGCGGCAATTATCGTCCGGCTGCTGTTGTCGGATGGGGGTAAGTTGCGTTTGGTCGATCTGCCCGGACATGTCCAGAAACAGCTGGCCCGGGACGTGGGGTCGATCCGGCAGATTGATCAGGTGACGCTGAACAGCGTCGTTGAAGAATTCATTGAAGAGCTCGAATCGGGCGGCGTGTCCTTTGGCGGCGGTCTGCATGAGGCCCTGTCGATCCTTGACGGGTCGATCAGCGGATCGACAGCCCAGGACCTGAGCCGCGAAGAAGGGGTCGAGCTTACGTCCGATCCCTGGCGCCGTCTGGTCGAGGTCGACGCTGATCTGCTGCAGCC
>JBCCZH010000416.1:0-2881 GCA_039188075.1 Pseudomonadota bacterium | reverse complement strand
AGTGCCACAGCGCGAAGTCGATCGTATTCTCGGCACCTCTGACGAGCCGATTGAAGAACGTCCGAAGCCAACCATTGTCTATGAAATTGGTCAGGAAGTGCGCGTGAATGAAGGCGCGTTCCAGGGCTTTGAAGGCACGGTGGAGGAATTCGATCCAGAGACCGGCCGGATGAAGGTGAATGTTTCGATCTTTGGCCGCGCAACGCCGGTCGATCTGGACTTCACGCAAGTCGACAAGATCGCTTAAATCGAAATTACCTTAGAGCTTCGCTCATCCCCACTTCCGCGGGAATGAGGAACTAGAGCTGCGAAATTAGTTTTTGGGTCGCGACGTCCTGTGCCGTGCTTTCGCCCCGTAAAGCCGGCTTCAGCCGTGTGGCCATGGTTTTGCCTCGCTCAACGCCCCATTGATCGAAGCTGTTAATTTGCCAGAGCACGCCAGCCAGATACGTCCGGTGTTCGTACAATGCGATCAGCGCTCCCAAGCGTTCGGGCATCAGGATGGGTGTCGACATGAAGGTTGACGGTCGCCCGCCCGGATGAACTTTCTGGCGTGCAATCTCGTCACTGAGTGCGGGCTCTTCTGTTTTTACCTCGGCCAGGCTTCGACCATTGGCGAGTACTTCCGCTTGGGCCAGCGCGTGCGCGGTCAGAGCTTCAACGCCAGCCGCATCGCTCTGACTGCCGGGCGCGAGGATGAATTCGGCCGGAACAACATGCGTGCCCTGATGCAGCCATTGGTGGTAGGAATGCTGGCCAACCGACCCTTCACCACCCCAGAGCAAAGGCGCCGTGGACAGAGGCGCATTTGCGCCAGCAGGCCCGACAGACTTGCCATTCGATTCCATTTCCAGTTGCTGCAGATAGGTGGGCAGCATGCGCAAACGACGCGAATAGGCGAGGACCGCACGCGAACCGAAACCAAGAAAACTCGTATTCCAGAAATCAAGCAAGGCGAGTCGCGCCGCCAGGTTTTGCGCGATGGGCGCTGTTTTGACGTGCTGGTCCATCTCTGCGGCGCCGGTCAGGAACTGTTTGAACGTATCGACGCCAAAACTGGTCATCACCGCCACAGACGCCGCCGACCAGATCGAATAGCGCCCGCCGACACTGATTGGCATGTCCAGCGTGGTTGCCGGAATACCGCCCAGCCACTCCGTCGCGCGCCCAGGATTGGCGGTCACCAGAAGCAGATTTTCTGCGGCTCGTTCCTTGCCAAGAGTCGCTTCCAACCAGGTGCGGGCGCGGCCTAGATTGTACAGCGTTTCTTCGGTGCCGAACGATTTCGAGATTCCGATGATCAGCGTCTGCTCAGGATCCAGGCCGGACAATGCGAGGTCGAGATCCAATGGGTCAACATTCGCGCAAAAGCGCAAATCCAGGTTCGGATTCAGACGATCAGCAAACGCGTCTGCATAAAGGCGCGGTCCGAAGTCAGAGCCGCCAATGCCAATATGGACGATGGCTGAGAACTGACCGGATGCTGCCAGCGCCTTGGCTTTCTTGAGCGCGTTGACGGTCGTGTCATGCTCAGATTGCGTGAGGTCGCTTTCGGGCTCCATTCTGAGCGCCCAGTGCAGGGCGGGGCGGTCTTCCGATGGATTGACGATCGCGGCGGAAAACAGGGCATCGATGGCCGCGCTTAAGCCAATATCACCGGCATAGGCGAGCAGGGCATCCTGGACGTCTTTCGTCACATATTGCCGTGACATGTCCACGGTCCAGCCGCCACCACTCACCGTTGCATTCGTCGCGGAGGCCGCGAGATCTGCGAGCGTGTTGGCTCGGCTCGAACCTGAAAGAGCTTTTAGCGTTTCAATCGTCATCTTGGGTCGTCCTAATCGCAATAGAAGACGGTGAGGGCGTCACCGGCCGCGCGTTTCATGTGGCTGATCGGGGCATAGTCCGGCGCCGATTCGAACACGGCGCGTTTATCCGCACCGGTGATCAAAAGAAGCACCCGCCGCGCATAAGCGACACAAGGCTGGGTCAGGGTCATGCGCAAGAGGTTCGGCCCGGTGACGTCGCTTTCAATGGCTTCCACGGCTGCGACGACTGAGGTCGTATCCGGATCAATCGCCGAGTCGTAGCCGCGACCACCCGCAAACCAGGATAATGTGTGGGCATCCGGGCCCATGCCAAGCAACATCACATCGGTCAGGCTGGCATCCATATAGAGATCGTTGACGGCATCGATCGCCGCGAACGGATCTTCGCCCGCGACTTTCATCGCAATGTACGTTGCCGCGGCTGCTTTGTTCTGAATCAGCGTTTGTTGCATCATGGCGCCATTTGAGGCGGGGTGATCGACGTCCACCCAACGTTCATCGCACAAGCCGATCTGTACTTGTGCCCAATCGAGATCTGCTTCCGACAGGGTTTCATAAATCGGCCCTGGCGTGCGGCCACCGGACCCCATAAAGACCGCGCTGCCACGACGGGCAATCGCGTCTTTCAGGGCGTCGGCTATCCAGTCTGAAGCGGCCTGCTGCAGAGCGGCTTTATCGTCGAAGACGGTGAAGGTATGTCGCTGCGTCATGGGGTCAGGCTAGGGCCTTTATTGGCGGCGTTTGTCAAGCCATTTCGCCGGTGTCTGCAAATTGTCTGCATACGGCAGCACTATAGGTGCTTGAAACCTGTGGCGGGCAT
This sequence comes from Pseudomonadota bacterium, assembly GCA_039188075.1. Classification (GTDB taxonomy): domain Bacteria; phylum Pseudomonadota; class Alphaproteobacteria; order Caulobacterales; family Hyphomonadaceae; genus Henriciella. The sequence goes on along the minus strand of JBCCZH010000416.1, from coordinate 232 downwards.
GTGTATGTGGCGCGCTTCAACGGGACTCTTCTGGCCCGCTTTGAGAAAGGACCAACGTCCGGTGGGCCGGACACTGAGAAAAGGAGGCCTGTCATGGCCAAAGAGAAGTTTGAGCGTAATAAGCCGCACGTGAACATCGGCACGATTGGACACGTGGACCATGGTAAGACGACGCTGACCGCAGCGATCACGATGGTGCTGGCAGATGTCACGGGTGCTGAGAAGCGTTCGT
>JBCCZH010000415.1:0-2890 GCA_039188075.1 Pseudomonadota bacterium | reverse complement strand
GCTGAACGCCTCTTGCATATGGTCGACGAAGAGGCGGGCTTTGCCGCGCAGTTTGCCACCGGTCCAGACGACCGAGAGTGGCAAGTCAGCGCCGCGCCAATCGGGCATCACGCGGACCAGCTCACCGGATTTGACATGCGGACAGACCAGCCAGTCCGGCCCGATGAACAGACCGAGACCATCCACTGCGGCTTGCAGAAGCGTGTCACCGGATGAGCCGCGGAACCGTCCATCCATCATGATCCGCCGTTCTTCGCCGGTTTCGGTACGTTTCAGCACCCATTGCTGGCCTTGCAGGGATTGCCGGAAGACCAGGCCCTGATGATCTTTCAGCTCGTCCGGAGTCGCAGGTGCGCCGTGACGTTCCAGGTAAGACGGGGCGGCCCAGATGCCGCGATAAGCAACGAACATCCGTTTCGCCATCAGTGCGCTATCGGTCAGCTCGCCCAGGCGGAAGGCGAGATCCACGCCTTCCGTGACCAGGTCCGTATAGGTATCGTCGGTCATCAGATCCATGCGGACATGCGGGTATTTTTCGAGAAACCCGGCAATGGCTGGCGTGATGACCAGTTTGGAAAAAGAGTGCGGGGCGCTGATCCGCAGCATCCCGACAGGTTCCTGATCGAGGCCGCGCGCTTCAGCCTCTGCTTCCTCAAACTCGGCGAGAATGTCCTGTGCGCGGCCATAGAATCTCTGGCCGGCTTCGGTGAGGGACAGGGCCCGCGTTGTGCGGTGGAACAGTTCGGCGCCCAATTGATGTTCCAGGTCCTGAATGCGGCGCGAGACCGTCGGTTGTCCGATCGATAGGTCGGCCGCGGCCCGGGAAAAACTACCGGCATCTGCGACCCGCAGAAACAGTCTCATTGCATCAATACGGTCCATCCGAGCAGCTCCTATGCGAAAAATGCATGGGCTATATGGAACCTCTCCCGGTTCTGAAAAAGGGGGGGATGCGCCATTTACCGATCATCGACGGCCAACAGGCCTGCCGACCCCTGACCCCTAAGGAGCCAAACATGGCCAATTTTACACTGCACGACTCAAGCACCGCCCCTGAAGGCGCCCACGATTTCATCGCCGGCGTTGAAAAGAAAATGGGCTTCGTCCCGAGCCTCTACGCTGTCTTTGCTGAAAACCCGGCTGTCCTGCACGCGTACACGCAGCTGGCCGACCAGCTCGGCAAAACCGGCCTGTCGCCGCTGGAGCAGCAAATCGTCACGATCACAGCAAGCGTGGAGAATGAATGTCACTTCTGTGTCGCCGCACACACGACAATTTCCGAAGGCGCTGGCCTGGACCTGAGCGTGATTGACGCTGTCCGCGAAGACCGCGCGATTGCCGATCCAAAACTCGAAGCCTTGCGTGTCTTCACCAAGAAAGTTGTCATCGATCGCGGCTTCGTTTCCGACTGTGATGTCGACACTTTCCTGAAGGCTGGATATGACCGCGCCGCTGTCCTGGCGGTCATTCTGGGCGTCGCTCTGAAAGTGATTTCGAACTATACAAATCACGTCGCAGAGACCCCGGTAAATGAGGCTTTCCAGAAGCATGCCTGGACGCCAAAATCAAAGCGTGAGCACGTCGCTGCCTAAGCGCCAGATCCCCCGTCATCAAAGGGCCGCAGAGCAATCTGCGGCCCTTTTTTCGGGCTCGCTCTGGATGGCTCACAAACCGCTCACACCGACGTGACTGAGGCTCACACAGTCGTGGTTCGTAAGTGAAGAAAGACGCGCGTATGTGAAGGGCACACCGCAAGGAGGGTATTATGACAAGTTTAACCGACACCATCTCGCCAGAGACCGAAGCCACCGGGCTGGTCTCCAAAGCCAAAACCATCGCGCCGCATGCCATTGCCGGCATCGCCTCGCTCGTCTTTCTGGACAGCTTGCGTTTCAAATTCACCAATGCGCCCGAGACCCAGACCATTTTTGGCAAGTTGAATGACTGGGCTGCCAGTTTTGGCGCCGACGGCCTGTTCGCTCAGACCGGCCTGTTCAGCCAATATGTGATCGGCACCGCCGAACTGTTTGCCGCATCACTGCTCCTGATCGGGATTCTCCCGGCCTTCCGTCGTCTGCAAGCGGTTGGCGCGCTGATCGCTTTCGCGGTGATGAGCGGCGCCGTCAATTTCCACTTGTGGACCCCATTGGGCATTGACCCAAACAATGATGGCGGCGGTCTGTTCTTCATGGCTGTTGTGGTCTGGCTGACCTCATTCGGCTTGATCATCATCCGCCGCAAAGAGCTTGCCGCGATTTTCGCGGGCCTGAAAACAACGCTCTTCCCAGGCCGCTCATAATCCTGCCGTTTTCCCCCCAGAAACTTAGAACTCCAAAAGGACGAAACTCATGAAAATCCGTACACTGATTGCTGCTGCTCTCATCGCCGCCGGCCCGGTTGCCGTCTCTGCGCCCGCTGCCTTCGCCGACAAGGATCCGATCTATACCGCCAAACGCTCCAACCTGGCGCTGCAAGGCTATGACACAGTTGCCTATTTCACCGTGGGCGAGCCGACCAAAGGCATGGCCGATTATTCAACCACCTATCAGGGCGCTGAATTCCGCTTTGTCAGCGAAGAGAACCTCAATCTCTTCCTCGGCGACCCTGCGAAATATGCCCCGCAATATGGCGGCTATTGCGCCTGGGCCGTCGCACAGGGCAAGACGGCCAAGGGTGATGCCCGTCGCTGGGCCGTGGTCGATGGCAAGCTCTACCTGAACTATAATAAGGGCATCCAGAAACGCTGGGACAAAAAGCGCGCGGAATTCATTTCCAGCGGCGACCAGAATTGGCCGACTGTGCTGCAAGACTGAGGGCTTTCTCCCCCTTAAGACGCCCGATCTTGTCTGTGCGTCGCCAATACCCCCGCGTGACCCTTCTCACGCGGGGG
>JBCCZH010000414.1:0-2898 GCA_039188075.1 Pseudomonadota bacterium | reverse complement strand
TAACGAAACAGGCGGTCCATATCGGGCGCGTCCTTTCAACAAAGACAGGTTTGACCGCATATGGCGAATGAGATGCAAAAAGGCCAGCAAATGTGGGGCGGACGCTTCGCCGCACAGCCCTCCGATATCATGCAATCCATCAATGCCTCGATTGATATCGATAAGCGCATGGTCCGCGAGGATATCGCTGGATCGCGCGCGCACACTGACATGCTGGCCGAACAAGGCATCATTACCGAAGAGGACAATCTCGCCATTCAGGACGGGCTGGACCAGGTCATCGCTGAGGTCGAAGCGGGCACTTTCCCCTATCGCGCTGAATTGGAAGACATTCACATGAATGTCGAAGCGCGCCTGAAAGAACTGATTGGCGAACCGGCTGGACGCCTGCACACGGCCCGTTCGCGCAATGATCAGGTGGTGACCGATTTTCGGCTCTGGACACGCGGCGCCCTCACCGAGGCCCGGCGCAGCCTGAAGAGCCTGCAACGCGCACTGGTCAAGATTGCCGGCGACCACACCGATGCCGTGATGCCCGGCTTTACCCACTTGCAGACGGCGCAGCCCGTCACCCTCGGCCACCATATGTTGGCTTATGTCGAGATGATCGAGCGCGATCGTTCGCGTCTGGATGATTGCGCCCGGCGCCTGAATGAAAGTCCGCTCGGCGCAGCCGCATTGGCCGGCACCGGCTTCACGATTGATCGGGACGCCACGGCAGAAGCGCTCGGCTTTTATCGTCCCATGGCCAATTCCCTCGACGCCGTCTCGGCCCGGGATTTCGCCCTGGAAGCCCTGTCGGCATTGTCCATCGCGGCCACACACCTGTCGCGCCTGGCAGAAGAAATCGTGCTCTGGACCAGTGCTCAATTCGCATTTGCCAAACTGTCTGATGGTTGGTCGACCGGCTCATCCATCATGCCGCAAAAACGCAATCCGGATGCGGCGGAACTGGTCCGCGCCAAAGCCAGCCTCATCACGGGCCAGTTCGCCGCCCTGCAAGGCGCCGTGAAAGCCCTGCCTCTGGCCTATGCCAAGGACCTGCAGGATGACAAACAGCTAACCTTTGGCGCGTTTGACACGTTCAGCCTGTGCGCCGCCTCTATGGCCGGCATGATGGAGACGATCACATTCAATCGCGAGAATATGCGCGCCGCGGCGGCCAAAGGCTTCTCAACCGCAACCGATCTCGCTGACTGGCTGGTGCGGGAGCTGAAAATGCCGTTTCGCGACGCCCACCACGTGACCGGGTCTCTGGTCGCACTGGCCGAGACGACTGGCTGTGATTTGCCCGAGCTCAGCCTCGAACAGATGCAAACCGTTGAACCACGGCTAACAAATGACGTATTTTCGGTGCTGACTGTTGAAGCCTCAGCGAAGAGCAGGCAGAGTTATGGTGGTACCTCGCCAGTGCGTGTCGCTGAACAGGTTGAGCAATGGACCCAACGCCTCGGATAGGAGCGCTTGACGATGAAATTGATAAAAACAGCCCTCGCGCTCTCAGCGCTTGTTGGTCTCGCCGGATGCGGTCTGCGCGGCGACCTTGAGCGGCCACCGCCAATCTTCTCTGACCCACCATCCGAAGAAGCCCAGCAACCGGTTGATACGGCTGCGGAATTCGCCAGCGTCGAGATCCGCGACAATGCCACGTATTACAACTCACTCGGCGGGGAAATTCCAAAACCTGCGCCAGATGTCGATGTTGAGGAAGAAAGCATGGGGGAGGTCGGCCCCGGCTGATAATCGCCCTTGCATCACTTTAACTATGAAGATGGCCGACTTCATTGCGAAGGCGTGGCCCTGGACGAGATTGCCGATCAGGTCGGAACCCCGGTATATGTCTATTCGACGGCCACCTTGCGCCGACACGCCAAGGTCATCGCTGCGGCCTTTGAGGGGATGGAATGCCTGATCGCCTATTCGGTCAAGGCGAATGGCAATCTCGCCGTTCTCAAGACCCTGGCCAGTGAAGGTTGCGGCGCAGATGTGGTCAGCGGCGGCGAACTGCGCCGCGCTCTGACCGCCGGCATCCCGGCTGAGCGGATCGTGTTTTCCGGCGTCGGCAAGACGCGCGAGGAAATGGCGCTCGGCCTCGAGGTCGGGATCCATCAATTCAATGTTGAAAGTGGCGCCGAGCTGATCGCGCTGTCCGAAGTAGCGATGAGTATGGGCAAAGTCGCCCCCGTGGCCTTGCGCGTGAATCCAGACGTTGCGGCGGGCGGACACCCAAACATCTCGACCGGGAAAGCCGGCGACAAGTTTGGCGTACCATGGGCCGAAGCACCTGAATTGTATCACCAGATCAAGGCCTTACCAGGGGTCGATGCGGTTGGTGTCGATGTCCATATCGGCTCTCAGATTGGCGAATTGGCGCCGATGCGCGCAGCGTTTGAAAAGACGGTTGGCCTGGTCAAATTCCTGCGCGATGCGGGGCACGACCTGAAACGGATCGATCTTGGCGGTGGCCTCGGCATTCCATATCGGGACTCTGACACGCCAGCGCCGCCGTCTGACTATGCCCAGATGATCCGCGAAGTGACCGAAGGCCTCGGCCTGCAAGTCATTCTGGAGCCAGGCCGCGTGATTGCCGGCAATGCCGGCGTCATGGTCAGCGAAGCGCTGTATCACAAACCGGCCCCGGATCGGACCTTTCTGATCATTGATGCCGGCATGAATGATTTGATGCGCCCGGCTTTGTACCAGGCACATCACGATATTTTGCCTCTGCAGCAATCAGACGCAAATGCCGCGCTGACTGAGTATGATATTGTCGGTCCGATCTGTGAATCCACGGACAAATTCGCCGCCAAACGGTCGATGCCGGAAGTCGCGCCCGGCACGCGGATTGCGTTTATGTCATCCGGGGCCTATGGCGCTGTGCTCTCAAGTCAGTACAAT
>JBCCZH010000413.1:0-2901 GCA_039188075.1 Pseudomonadota bacterium | reverse complement strand
TCGACCAGTTCCTTGCCGGTCATGCCAGGCGTCTTGCGGACAAAATCGGTCATTTTTGACATCACAACATGGCTCGCCCCGGCATTGCGCGACAACCAGCCCGCCTGGGAGATGAGTTCGTTCGCATCGCCTTCAGGGAACTCAAAATGATGCATGATTTCGCCGCGAATGGAGGCTTCCTGCTTCTCGGTCAGCGTGCCGCGCGCCTGGGCGATTTCAAGCATCAGGATGGCGGCCGCTTCACGCGGATCATCGACCACGGACAGGCCACCTTTACCGGACTTGTTCTTGAAGCGCATCTTGCGCGGCAGGTTGGCCACGGTCTCAATCGCCTTGCGGCCGTCATCGGCCGCGTCGCGCAGCATTTTCAGGCGGTAATACCAGACGGCGATAAAGCCGAGAATGCCGATCAGAGCGACGAGGATGTGCATAGCCAGTCCCTTTTGGTGTGAAACTATCGTAACGCCTAAAGAACCTTCATTGAAGCGCCGAGCGTTTATTGTCATCATCTTTTTATGACTTTGGACGAATACAATGACTTTTGTGGGGCACTGACGGCGACCAGTCGCGTCGTGCAATGGGGCGGCAGCCATGTCTGGAAGGTTGGCGGCAAGGTTTTCGCTGTGGCCGGCTGGGGCGACGCGGACTTTTTCGCGGTGACGTTCAAGGTCACGCCGCTCTCGTATGAAATTCTTCAGGAACAACCCGGCTTGCGGCCCGCGCCTTATCTCGCCTCGCGCGGCATGAAGTGGATTCAGCATTATGCGGCGCCCGGTCTGAAGGATGGTGACCTCAAGGCCTATATTGAAACAAGCCACCGGCTGGTCGCCGATGGCTTATCCAAGAAGAAGCAAAAAGAGCTGGGTCTTTTTGTCGGTTGATTATTGGCTGCCGCCGCTTTCGCTGGCGATCGCTTCATCAATGCCTTCGGAATTATGGGCCTGTTGCACGACATAGGCGCGAATGGCCTCGACTTCCTCTTCGGACAGAACGTCGGCGAACGAAACCATGCCAATCGATTGGAGATTGCCATCGACCAGCACGCCTTTCCAGGCCTCGGCGCTGGAGGTGTAAGTCGACCATCGCAAGTCGGGCAGAACGCCAGCGCTGACCGCGAACGGGCCGTGGCAGACGGTGCAATTGCGCGCATATTGGACCAGGCCGATCTGCAACTGCTCATCGGTTCCAAATTCAGCTGTCTGCGGTTCGCGTTCGATCAAGGGGATGTCGATATCGGCAATGACTTGGTCGCCGCCGAGTTTGAACGTCACCACTTTGCCGACCGTTGGCGGCACCGGTTGCGGCGCAGCGACGGCGCCAGCGGAGAGCAGATAGGCTGAGCCCCAGCCGGTCGTGATGGTGACATATTGTTCGCCATCAATCTCAAACGTTCCAGGACCGGACGCCGCGCCGGATTTGACGTCATGGACCCAGAGCCGTTCCCCGGTGCCAGCATCATAAGCGACAAATTCGCCATTCAGCTTGCCCTGGAAGATGACTCCGCCGGCGGTTGACAGAACGCCGCCATTCCAGGGGCCTTCATGCTCGACCGTCCAGCGCGCTTCATTGGCGATGGGATCCCAGGCAATCAGTCGCCCTTTCAAGCCCGAGCGGAGGAATTTGAACACTTCGCTCGGCACGACTTGTGGGACCCCGGCGGCAAAGTCGGCGCCTGTATTCCACTTGGTGGAATCATCCTGGAAGCGTGGATCCGTACCATAGGCTTGCGGGATTTCCTGCGCCGGAATGTAAGCCAAGCCGACATCCGGGTTGAATGCCATCGGATGCCAATTGTGTCCGCCTAGCGGGCCCGGTGTCTGTAGATATGGAATTTCTGCGTAACGGGCTTCCGGGACTTCGATCGGGCGGCCATTCTCGTCCAGGCCTGTGGCCCAGTTCATCGGGACATAATTATTGCCGGCGATGAACTCGCCTGTGGCCGCGTCGATGACATAAAAGAAGCCATTTTTCGGCGCTTGCATAACGACACGGCGATCTGCGCCATCCTCGCCCAGCGGCAAGGTCGCGATGATCAAAGTCTGGGTCGCCGTGTAATCCCAATTGTCGCCAGGTGTGGTCTGGAAATGCCATTTATATTCGCCGCTATCGGCATCCACCGCGACAATGGAAGACAGGAACAGATTGTCCAGGCCGGACGGGTCGCGAATCGCCTGGTTCCAGGGCGAACCATTACCGACCCCGAAAATCACCGTGTCATTCTCTTCATCATAAATGATCGAATCCCAGACCGTGCCGCCGCCGCCATCTGTGGTCCAGGCGCCGGTATCGCCCCAGGTGACATTGCCGATCTGTTCAAAAGCGCTATCGGACGCGGCGCCATCCGGCTGCTTGTCCGCACTGGGTACGGTGTAGAACCGCCAGATCAGGTCGCCGGTCTCAGCGTCGAGGGCGTTAAGATAGCCGCGCACCCCAAGCTCCGCCCCGCCATTACCGATCAGAACCTTGCCATCCACGACGCGCGGCGCGCCGGTAATCGTATAGGGCTTGGACTGATCGACCGTGACTTTCGACCAGATCACTTCGCCCGTCTTGGCATCGAGCGCCTCCACCCGGCCATCAATCACGCCGAGATAGAGTTTGCCCTCATAGACGGCGACCCCGCGATTCACGACATCACAACAAGCGTTGACGCCGACCGCGCGATCAACATCCGGGTCATAGACCCAAAGCTCTTCTCCGGTGGCTGCGTCGAGGGCATAGACGATGGACCAGGCCGAAGTGACGTACATCGTTCCATCAATCACGATCGGCGTCGATTCCACGCCGCGATTGGTCGCCAGATCATAAGTCCAGGCAACCCCGAGATTGGCGACATTTTCCTTGCTGATGCCGGTCAGGGGTGAGTGACGTGTCTCTTCGCGGTCAAAGCCATAGCCAAGC
>JBCCZH010000412.1:0-2909 GCA_039188075.1 Pseudomonadota bacterium | reverse complement strand
CGAACCGATCTGGCGGAGTCGCGACCCGGTTTCGATCCAGATCGCTGCGCCGCCACAAGGCCCCGTCCAGGTCTTCCAGCAATTCCCCGAACAGCTCCTGCCGCGCCAGAGCCGTGCCGGCATAAGCGGCTTCGATACTGTCAACAAAGCCCGGCGCAAGATGTTCAGCATTGTCCCGCGTTGCGCTGTGCGTGAGCACGGCCTCGCCGCGCATCAAGCGCTTGACCAAAGGCACAGGTCGCGGTGTTGTCGTCGCCACACAGCGCGGTGCCGCGCCCAGGCGCAAGCCAAATTGCAGATTGTTCCAGACCGCTTCGCCGCGCGCCCAGACGCCAATCTCGTCACACCAGGCCGCATCGAATTGCGGCCCGCGCAGACTGTCCGGATCTTCCGCCGAGAAGACCAGACCGACCGCCCCGTTCGGCCATTCGAGGCGTCGCCGGGAGCGATTGTAAGTTGGGCGCTGGCGCGCAGCGGGCTCAATCTGCCGCAAACCCGACGGGCCCTCAATCATCACCTCACGCACATCGCCCAGGGTCGGCCCGACGAGTGCGATCCGCCGACAGTCGCCGCACAGGATGGCATATCGTGTCCACTCCGCCCCGGCCCGCGTCTTCCCAGCGCCACGTCCGCCGACAAACAGCCAGGTGCGCCAGTCGCCGCGTGGTGGACGCTGCGCCCGTCTTGCCAGACGCAGGAATGGGAAGCGGCGCAGAATTTCCAGCTCAGCCCACTCAAGGTCCGCTGCGACCAGGCTGGGTTTCTCCCACCAGAGACTCCAGAGCGCGGCGCAGTTGCTCATCGGCGAGCTCCTCATTTATTCGCTCAGACGGATCGCCTAAGGCTTGGTTATGCTTGGATTTTCGAGCCCTGAGACTGGTCCGCAAACGGGCTTGTTGAGTCGAGCCGCTGGCGGCGATGATGACCTCTTCAAGATTTCGCTGTGCATCAAATTGCTCAAACAGCTTCAGCCATTCGGCCGGACTCAAGTCGCACCGCCCTTGCTTCGGCCCGAGAAACTTGCCGACACTGGACCCACTGCAATTCAGACATTCGGCAATCCGGCGATTGGAATAGCCCATCGCCGACAAGAGCCACGCCACGCGTTTACATTGCTCGGTCCATTTGAACCTGTGTTTGGAATTCCGTGTCGCCATAGGGGAATGATACAGCGATGCGAACCCGGTCGAATACAAACTCCATTGCGACCGATGGCGTCAGGCCAATTGCTGACGACATCCTAGTGATTTTCCCGGGTCTTCAGCGCGTTATCGAACAGTTCAAGTGTCGTTCGCCATGTTCTGGTTTGGGCCTTTGCCAGACTTGGCCGCACCTCGTCCGCCTCATAGAGAAGGATAATCGGGTTCTGGCCATCGCCAATCAAAGAGTGTCCAGCGTCGGGAAACACCAATAACTCGGTTGCCAAGCCGTTTTCCGCGCGGCGCTCCGCCATATTCTGTGCCATATGGCCAGCCGACCATAAATCATCTTGCTCACCGCCTGCTACCAGAAGCGCGCCCGTATATTGCTCAATCGGAATGCGCGCCTCAGCGACTCGCTTGGGATTGTCGCGGCGCCCTTCTTCCATGGGGGTTCTCAACCGCCCCCGTTCGCCACGGCCAAACTTGGCAGTTTCCCGGTACCAGTTGTCGCTATAAGGCACATAAGCGAGCGGCTCACCTTCCCATGAATAGGAGGATGTCGTGCCGAGTTTTACGCCGTCTCCCCAGCCTTCCCAGACAACGTCTGAAGGGGCAATCGCGGCGACAGCGTCAATCCAGTCAAATCGTGTGGCCGCCAGCAAAACATAAGCGGCATTGCGCGAATAACCGTATAAGCCAATCCGGCTTTCATCGACGCCCGGTTGTTCCGCAAGCCAGTTTCGCACGTCCTGAAGTTGATCAATCGGAATGTCCACATAGCGGGTCGGAAGCTCTTTCACCGAAGGCTCCGACGGACCGTAGATAATCTCATAGGTGGCAAAGAAAAAGACGGAATATCCCTGCGAAACAAGCTGTGGCATGACCGTTTCACGATTCACCTTCAGTTTGTCGGCGCCGCCCACGATAATGATGACCGGATGATCACCGGGGTTTGGATTCGCGGCGAAATAGGAACCTGGTAACGCTGGCACCGCCTGGACGGTATAGTCTTGGGGGACTTGAACGAGATCGAAGGCGGCAGAAGCGACCGATTCCCCATCGATTATGGCTTCCAACTCGATGCGCGGGTCCGCCACCACGCTGTCATCGTCGACGGGGCGCATGGACCAAAACAGGCCATTCGGATCAATGCCTTCATAAGATCCTCCGACAGCCGGGCTTCCGGAGACATCGATACGACCATCATCCCCAACCATAAAGCGCGCCGATGATGCATAAGTCTGTATCGGGGCGCCCGGGGCATAGTGATTCTTCAAAACCCGCCGCGCGTGTAACTCGACTTCCGATTGCGGCGGCAATCCTGAAACGAGAATATCGATGGATTCACCGGCATAATATGTTTTGTGTGTGTCGATTTCGAAGCTCTGCGCCGAAGCCGAGTATCCCGGGACGACTGTCATTATCAGAGCTGTTAACAGGCCGGACGTGATTGATTTCTGCATGGGCGTGTATCTCCAGGTTTCATCGGCACTGGGTGGACGAGAAATCCGCTCTGACGATATTTTTTCTGTGAAATGACACTGGACTTCGGTGAATCGACAGCACACCATCTGGTAGAGCTTGAATTGAGCAGCACAGCGTATACGATTTTCACCACTCACGAGAGAAGGGAAACCGATTGGAGACGACACAAACGACAAACCGCCCTTCAGCAGCATTTGGAATCTTGCGCCAAAAGCCAATCGAGGAATGGTTGAAGTGGAAATCCTTCAGGTCCGAGACCACGCTCTGGAGCGTCGCATTCTT
>JBCCZH010000411.1:0-2916 GCA_039188075.1 Pseudomonadota bacterium | reverse complement strand
TTCTCAGGCAAACGGGTGGCAAATAGGGTGCTGCGGCCGGAACCGTCAAGCGGTTTCGGAGGAGAAAGCGGCTTTTTGAGGCGTTCATATGGGTCAATTGGATCAAACCGTCCAACTCACACTAAGAAATCGCATAAATTCCGCGCTCGGCCAGGCTGAGTCGGACGATGCGAATGGTGTTGTTGCGCAGACTTTGCGCCTGGTGAAATGCGCCATGGATGATCGCGATGTGATCGCCCGCAGCCGGGGTGAATGTGGCGGCTGCGACGATGAAGTCATACTCGAATTACTGGAAACCATGGTCGCCCTGCGCGAACAGTCAATCAAGCAATATGATGATGCTGGCCGTGTCGTGGATGCCGAGCGTGAACGTGAAGAATTGGACGTGATCGCCAACTTCCTGCCCAAGCCTCTGGCGGGCGACGCGCTTAACGTGGCCGCGGAGACTGTGGTTCGTGAATTGCGCGCTCAGAAGCTCAAGGATGTCGGGCGTTGCATGTCCGCCTTGCGTGAAAAATACCCTGGCCAAATCGAATGTGGCCCGGCCAGCAAGGCTGTTCGCGCTGCGATAGGCTAGACCTGACCCCCTGAAATGAAGCATGCTGTGCCCAACCAAACGGGAGGGTGACGGAATGAAATCAATTATCATTGCACTCGTCGCACTGATAGCAGGCGCTGTTATTGGCGGTGTGACCTATTACAATTTTGTGCCGCCCCCGACCGATGTTCTGGCCCGCGCTGCCGCCTTTGAAGGTGACCAGGATTATTTCTTTCAGAATGCGAGCGAGCTTTACCCGACCCGCCTGGTGGCCTCGTCCGAGGACAGCGCTCCCTTGCCGCGCGTCGAGGGGCGCTTGGATGGCTTCACCTTTGCCTATGAAGGCGAAACACGTGAGCTCGCCGACCTTTACACGGTCATGGAGACGTCTGGTCTGATCATCATCCATGAGGGGCAGATCGTGCATGAATCCTATGGCCGCGGCGCTGATTCCGGCACGCGTTTCACGACCTGGTCCCTGGTCAAGTCGATCACGTCGACTCTGGTGGGTGTGGCCGTGGCCGATGGCTTGATTGACAGTGTCGATGACCAATTGGTCAAATACCTGCCTGAGATTGCGGGCACCGCCTATGATGGCGTGACGATCAAGCAGGCGCTGCAAATGTCGTCCGGCATTCGTTACGATCCGGATCTCTGGCAAGGCAAAATGGACGATACGATTGAATTCATGACCAAGAGCGTCGTGATGGGTCAGGCCCCGGCCTTTGATCTCGCCATCGCCTATAAGCGCGAGCATGAACCAGGCACGGTGTTCAATTACAATACAGCGGAAAGCCAGGTTTTGCTGGAACTGGTGCGTCGGGTCAGCGGCATGAATGCTGCCGATTATCTGGAACAGAAACTGTGGCGGCCGCTCGGCATGGAACATTCCGGCGCCTGGATCATTGACCATCCGGGTTCAACCGGCGCCGAAGTGGGCGGCGCCATGTTCAACGCGGCGCTGCGCGACTGGGCCCGGCTGGGCCTGTTCATTGAACAAGGCGGGACATGGCAAGGCGAACAGATCCTGCCCGCAGATTGGGTCGATCGCGCGACGGTCTCTGACGAGGCGCACATATTGCCGGGCGAAGTGCATCCCAATCCCAATCGCGGCTATGCCTGGCACTGGTGGACCTATGCGGATGGCACGTTCACAGCGTCCGGCGCAAATGGTCAAACGCTCTATATTGATCGCGAGAATGACATTGTCGTCGCCCGCTCCAGCGCCTGGCCGGAAGGCTATGTCCGGGCCCATGATGATCAGAGTTTTGCGATGTACAAGGCACTGGCCGACTGGTTCGCCGAGGCAGACACGAGCCCTGCCGCCGGTGGCGAAGAGATTGTTGCAGAAACGCCTTAGGCAGCGACCTGGAATCGATTGCGGCCCTGATCCTTGGCCTCGTACAGCGCATTATCGGCGCGGGACAGGACGGAACTGACGGAGTCGCGCGGATGCGCGATCCCGACGCCAAGACTGGCGGACACGCGAATGGTCTTGCCTTGATACTCGCACGGCTCCGACGCGACGCGAGCGCGGATAATTTCGGCCCGCTGATGCAGGTCGGCGATGGAATCATACGGCATCAGGACGGCAAATTCCTCTCCGCCCAAACGAGCCACCAGACTGTCTTCGGGACAGGCGGCGACAATTTGCTGTGACGCGTGGATCAGCACTTCATCGCCAGCATCATGGCCATGAACATCATTCACCTGTTTGAAGTGATCGAGGTCAATGATCATCACGGACAGGCCGGAATATTCGAAATCCGTAATGTCGAACTTTTCGGTGGCGGCATGCATGAAGGCCCGGCGATTCGCGAGCCCGGTCATTTCGTCCGTCCGCGCCAGTTTGGAGACGGCCAGCATCCGCCGGTGATTGCGCACAGACTGGTACCCGACAATACCGGTGCAGAGCGGTACAATGATCAGCGGTAGAATGATCGCCGTGCGCAAGGCCTGATGATGGATTTGGGGGTCATAGGCACGCGTCGTGAACCAGGTTGTGACGCCAGCAATTGCGACAGCAATGACCAGTATGACCAGGCTTGTCATCAGCATGCTGGCCGCAAAGTCGCGCTCAGACGGCACGTCATAGAGTTCGGGTCTTCGAGTCACTGATTTTCCACCTTTGCCCAATTTACGCCATCAGCCCTAGGAGAGTGTTGAATCGATCGATGAAATTTGACCAAAATGGCGGTTTTTCACCTGATCCCAGCCTGGCGCTTCGCGCCGCGCCTTCAACGCGCTATATACGAATCATGAGCGGCCCCATTCGCATTCCAGACGGCTTCGTCGAAGAGCTGAAAGCCCGTATCCGGCCTTCAGACGTGATTGGCCGCAAAGTGAAGCTGAAAAAGCAGGGCAAGGAATGGGTCGGC
>JBCCZH010000410.1:0-2922 GCA_039188075.1 Pseudomonadota bacterium | reverse complement strand
CAGAACCAGAAAGACCTGACAGACAAGTTTTACTTGCGCCCACGTCGGGTCGATTCGATCACCCGCGACACCAGTACCGGCACGGTGACGTGCGGCTATACGCCGACGCCATAGCATCCACTAGGCCCGCGGATTTTCCTTGAGATATTCAGGCGTTTTGTCAGCCCTGACCGTACAGATGATGGCGAGCCCCGTCGCCAACAGGACCAGAACCGGCGCGAATCCCGCGCGCTCGTCACCGGTGAGCCAGGTGACCAGCGCGACCGATCCTGGGCCGAGCCAGACGGTGACACTGCCCGCCATTGCATAGAAACCAAAAAACTCGCCAATCTTTTCGGGTGGCGCGATATGCACCAGCATGTAGCGGCTGGATGAAATCGTCGCGACCAGGAAGATGGTGCCGGGAATGACCGCCAGGACATAAGCCAGGTCAGCCAAGGTGCTGAACACGCCGCCTTCCCAAACCGTGTGTCCAGCCGGGATCAGGCCGTAGAGGAGCGCGTCCTTGGTGATCGAAATCTGGAAGATGCCGATCAGAATGGCCATGCTCAGCTCGAACATGAGGGCGCGTTTTGGGCCGAGCAGGCGATCCAGAACCCCCCCGAAAAACGCACCCACGACGGCGAATAGCGAGGCCAGAATGCCATAGACGGCAAGCTGTGCGCCCTCCCATGCCAGCACGCTGCTGACATAGACACCGCCAATCGTCAGCATAGCCGCGATCCCATCGGCATAGATCATCCGGCCGACCAGATAGCGCATCACATTGGGATGCTGTTGAAACCGACTCTTGATCCAGGAATAGGGGTGCACGCGATTGGCCGGATTGCGGAAGTCTTTCAGCGCCTGGCCCCAGGTCGCATCCTTCTTGTAGACGTCCGGCATCATCAGGAAGAAAGCGGTCATAAAGATCAGCAACCAGAACCCGATCGTGGGCGCAGACAGGCGCGACACATCGATTCCCGTGAGACCAAAGGGGGGATTGGTGCTCAGCACGAACACGGCGATCAGGAGCAGCATTCCGGCCCCATTCCCCATGGCCAGGCCGAGTCCGGAAACAAGCGGCAGGGCTTTCGGCTCCCCTGCACCTGGTAGCATCGCATTGTGGAGCAGCTCTGAGACCGTGTAACTGCAATAGCCGACAATCAGGAGGAACATTCCGATCGGAATCGCGCCCGGTAGATCTGGCGTCACGAAACCCAGCAGGATTGAACACAAGGCCAAGACAGCGAATGTGAAGAAAATGAACGACTTCTTGCGGCCGCCATGGTCGACGACGCTTCCGAGAATAGGCGAAACAAAGGCCATAATCACGCCGGCAATGGCGATTGTGACGCCGATAAGAGTCTGACCCAATGCGCCGTCATCAATGACGGAACTGGCGAAATAGGGCGTGAAGATGAAGATGACGACGATGTTGTAATAAGGGTTGCGGGCCCACTCGAACGACGCCCAGCCAATGCCCTTTTTGCCAAACGCGCTGCCAGTGGCCGGCTCGACGCCGCTTTCCGCACCTGTATTTGCATCAGCCATACTCTCATCTCCCCGATTGCGCATCTTTCGGCGCGATTAGATTGACCCTGAAACAATCCGTCCGGCTTGGAAAGGGTGGGCGCTGCAGACCAGAGCTGCGACACAGACTGCGCTTGACGCCAACGGTGGCCGCGATAAACACAGCGCAAATTGGTTCGGAGACGATCATGGCAGCAAGCGATTACACACGCGGCGAAATGGACATTGAAGCTCAGAAAAGCATGTATGTCGGCACGATGAAGGCCGGGGCTTGGGGCGCGATTATCACGCTGCTTATGCTGGGTTACGCCACATTCACCCTATCTATAGGCATGCCCTGGCTGGTGGCGCTTGTGGTCTGTGCCGGGGCCGGCATCGTGATTGGCCTTGGTATGGGCTTTGGCGGCGCCTGGGTGGCGACGATCGTTGCGCTGTCCGGACTGGCGCTCTTCGTGCAATTGCTGATCGTCCTGTTCAGCATGGCGCTCTAGATCAGCAGCCAATCCCTGGATTGCAAAGGCGGCTGTCATCGCAGCCGCTTTTTTTGTGCCGCCAATTGCTGGCGCGAATCAGCGAACGCATCTAATTTACGCAAATGGCAGACAGCGCCCCCCTTTCCCCTCGTCCGGTGATCCGGCAATTGCCGCCCGATGCGGTCAATCGCATTGCTGCGGGCGAGGTGATTGAACGCCCGGCGGCCGCGATCAAGGAACTGGTCGAGAATGCCCTCGATGCCGGCGCCCGCGCGATCCGGGTCAGCATTGAGGCGGGCGGTCTGAAGCGGATGATTGTCGAAGATGATGGCTGCGGCATGAGCGCCGACGATATGCGGCTCGCCCTGGAACGCCATGCGACGTCCAAGCTTCAACCGGACGAACATGGCCGGATCGACCTGCTCAACATTCACACAATGGGATTTCGCGGGGAGGCACTGCCCTCTATCGGGTCTGTCAGCCGGATGACCGTGACGTCTCGTGCGGCTGGCGAGGATGCCGCCGAGATGTTCATCGAGGCCGGTCGGATAGAAGGCCCTAAGCCGGCGGCTTTTTCCGGGTCTGGCCTGACCGGCACGCGCATTGAAGTCCGGGATCTGTTTCACGCGACCCCGGCCCGTCTGAAATTCATGAAGACGGAACGGTCAGAGACGCTGGCCATTACCGATACGCTGAAACGGCTCGCTATGGCCCGCGCCGATATCGCCTTCTCGCTTGAAAGCAATGGCCGCAACGTGTTCCGCTATGCCGCTCATCCCGAAGGCCCAGACGGACAACTCGAACGCCTTGGCGCGATTATGGGCCGCGATTTTCGTGAGAATGCGCTGCAGATTGATACGGATCGCGAAGGCGTGCGCCTGACCGGGTTTGCCGGTCTGCCGACGCTCAATCGCGGCAATGCCCAGCGCCAATATCT
>JBCCZH010000409.1:0-2929 GCA_039188075.1 Pseudomonadota bacterium | reverse complement strand
GTGGAAGGCCAGCACATCGCCCAACTTGTCGGTTCCGCGATAGTTTTGCAGCTTGTTGCCCTTGCCGCGCGACATTTCCGGTAGCTCATCCAGCGGGAAGATCAGGAGTTTCTTATTCGTCCCGATCACCGCGACATGGTCTCCATTTGCGAGGTCGACGCTGAGCAGTTTTGCCCCGTCCGGAATACTGACGACGGATTTGCCAGCCTTGCGGTTGGACTCCAGCTCACTCTCCTGAATGACAAAGCCATAGCCGGCATCTGACGCCATGATCCGCTTGCGTGATCCTTCGAGCTTGAACATGCCGACAATCTCGACACTGTCTTCCAGGTCGATCGAAATCCGGATTGGCTCCCCATGACCACGGCCGCCAGGTAGCTTATCGCAAGTCAGCGTAAAGGCGCGGCCATCCGAGGACATCAGGATAAGCTTGTCCGTGGTGTGCACCTCTTCCGAGAAGAGCAATGTGTCACCATCCTTGAACTTGGCGGAGCTGAGATCGATGCCATGACCTTTCATGCCGCGAATCCAGCCTTTGGTGGACAGAACCACCGTCAAAGGCTCTTTCGGCATGGACGCTTCCAGTGCGGCGCCTACGTCAATTACAGGGGCATCTTCGAAATTGGCGCGGCGACGTCCAAGCTCGGTGCCTGGATCAAACACTTTGCGCGCCTCTTTCAGCTCTTTCTTGACCTTGGTCCATTGACGGCCTTCCGAGCCGAGCAGGGCGATAATGTCACTGCGCTCTTCGCTGAGCGTCTCATGCTCCTTACGGATTTCCATTTCTTCCAGCTTGCGCAAGGCGCGCAAGCGTAGGTTTAAAATGGCTTCGGACTGGATTTCGGTGATGCCGAACCGGTCCATCATCTCCTGTTTCGGATCGTCTTCCTCGCGTATGATGCGGATCACTTCATCAATATTGAGATACGCGACCAGATAGCCGTCGAGCAGGTGCAGGCGCTTCTCAATCTTGTCGAGCCGGAACTGCGATCGGCGCATGACCACTTCGCGGCGATGATCGAGATAGGCCCGCAAGACCTGTCTTAGTCCCATGACTTGCGGTGCACCCTTGTGCAGCACGTTCATATTGAGGCTGAACTTGGTCTCCAGGTCACAGATCCGGAACAGGCTTTCCATCAGCACGTCCGGCTCGACCGTCTTCGCCCGCGGCTCAAGTATAAGGCGAATATCTTCAGCGCTTTCATCCCGCACATCGGCGAGCAGCGGGGCTTTCTTGGTCTCGATCAGATCTGCCAGGCGCTCAATTAGTTTGGACTTTTGAACCTGGTAAGGGATCTCTGTTACGACGATTTGCCAGGTGCCGCGGCCAAGGTCTTCGACCGCCCATTTGGCCCGCATACGGAAACTGCCGCGACCTGTCTCATAGGCTTCGAGAATGGATTCCTTGGGCTCAACAATCACACCGCCGGTTGGGAAGTCCGGTCCGGGCATGACAGCGAGCAGGTCTTCGGTCGGGGTCGTCTTGCGATCAATCAGCAGCAAGGCCGCATCGATCACTTCAGCGACATTGTGTGGCGGAATGCTGGTCGCCATGCCAACCGCGATGCCGGTGGCCCCATTGGCGAGCAGGTTGGGGAAGCCAGCGGGCAAGACGACCGGCTCTTCCTTATTCTCGTCATAGGTAACTTTGAAGTCGACAGCGTCTTCATTCAGTCCATCAAGCAATAGCTCGGCGGCCTGGGTCATGCGGCTTTCCGTATAGCGCATCGCCGCAGCATTATCGCCATCAATATTGCCGAAATTGCCCTGGCCATCGACCAGTGGATACCGGACCGAGAAATCCTGTGCCAGGCGGACCATGGTGTCATAGATCGAGGCGTCGCCATGCGGGTGATAGTCACCCATCACATCTCCGACAACTTTGGCGCTCTTTCGGAACGATCCATCATGGCTGAGGCGCAATTCGCGCATGCCATAGAGGATCCGGCGTTGTACCGGTTTCAGGCCGTCGCGAACATCGGGCAGGGCGCGTGACGTGATCGTCGAAAGGGCATAAGCGAGATAGCGCTTGGTCAGCGCTTCGCTGAGCGGTTCATTGATAATGCGATCGTCATCTTCGTCTAAAAGATCGGTCATACGCACCTCTAAAGTCTGCGGTGGCGTAGAATCGCCACACTCGTATACAGACTAACAGAAAACGCCGTTTGGTTAATGAAGGAATACCATGCGCCACTGGCGATTGATTCTGATTGGAGTAGGGGTGATTGGCCTGACCTATCTGGTCCATCGGTTCCTGCCGACACAGCACAATCCGTTTCGCCCGCCTGATCTGACGGAGCCATTGGGTCTGGCCACTTACGGCAAGCTTACTGAGTTGAAATATAATGAAGAAATGTGCCGGCAGAAGCTGACCGATGCAGGTGTGGAATTCTCAGTAGTCCCCGCAGATGGCGCTGAAACACGATGTCCCCTCGAAGAAACACTGGCCCTGAAACGGTCTCTCACGCCCTATAATGCCGCGCCTTTGCGGATGACCTGTCATCAAATGGCAGCTCTGCATATCTGGGAGCGTCATGTTTTGCGCCCGCAAGCGGAGAAGATCTTTGATTCGCCGCTGCGCCAGATCGAGACTTATGGCTCGTTCAGCTGCCGCAACATTGCCGGTACACGAACGCGTTCCCAGCATTCCTATGCCAATGCGATCGATATTTCAGGTTTTGTGCTGGAAGATGGCACGCGGATCCGGGTCAAGGATCATTGGCGTGAGCGCAGTAAATCCGGTCGCTATCTAGACCGCGTGCACAAGCAGGCGTGTCGCTTGTTTTCCGTGACTCTGGGGCCGGATTATGATGCTGCCCATGCCGATCATTTTCATCTCGACATGGGCAGTCAGGAAACCTGTCGATAAGGTCTCGTGGTCTTAGTCGTCAGACTTGCAGGTATAGCCGTCTTCAGTGACCTTTTCGAC
>JBCCZH010000408.1:0-2931 GCA_039188075.1 Pseudomonadota bacterium | reverse complement strand
TATTACTGGATCGGGTATCGTGGAAAGCTCTCGAATCCGGATGAAGGCACCGATTTGCGCGCCATCTATGACGGTTACATCTCTGTAAGCCCCCTACATGTGGATTTGACGCATGAGGCGTTTCTGGCTGAGATGCGAGGTGAATGGCAGACCTGATTCCAGATCCTTTACGGGCCGCCCGGCTGATCCTGTCTCTGCGACGGCAGGGCATTACAGATGATGGCGTCCTGACGGGTATGGAAACGGTTGATCGCGGGGTCTTTGTTGCTGACAATTTGCGTCCGCTCGTGACCCAGGATTGCGTCCTGCCCATCCCGTGCGGTCAGAGCATCCCACGACCGATTATCACCGCCATGCTGCTGCGCGCCTTGCACATCGCGCCGGGCAAGGATGCGCGCGTCCTGCTGATCGGATCGGGGAGCGGGTATACGGCGGCGCTCTTGAGCCAGATCTCGCGGCACGTCTTTGGTGTGGAACGCTATGAGCGCCTGGTCGAACAGTCGCGGGAGCGGTTGAAGCAATTAGGCGTCGACAATGTCACGATCCGGCATGGCAATGGCCTGGTCGGTCTGTCACAGCATGGACCGTTCGACCGGATCCTGCTGGCCGGCGCCGTGAAAACCATTCCGGCGGTCTTGATGGGGCAATTGTCCAAACAAGGGCGTCTGGTGACGCCGATTGAGACCCGCGATGGGGCGCAAATCCTGCGCACCGTTACGCATGATCGGGATGTGACAGATGAACCGCTGCCGGATCGCCTGGCACTACTCTCGGAAAATGCCGCGCAGTCGCTCTAGTCTATTCCATGTCCGGGCTAGGGCATTCGCCTTCCAGCGCGATGCTGACGCCTTCTGATTCGGCGGTACAGGCATTGCTATAAGTCTGACCGTCACAGCCGCAGACCGGCCGATACTCGCGCGTGCAGACTTCTGGTCTGGGCTGGCAGGTGCCGGCGCCATCCATGATTTCAAGGCATTCGCCTGGCGCCTGTTTGCAGAAAAACCCGGCAGGGCACTGAAGGCCGGCAATGCCGCCACAAACCTCGCCCGTCGGGTCGAAGGCGGGCTCCGTAATTTCGGAAACCGGCTCTGCGACCGGTTCCGCCACAGCTGGATCCGTCGATGAATCTTCACCGCCGCCACACGCCGCCAATAAAGCCACACAAGCTGACAAGATAAGTACGCGCATGCAGTACTCCCCTTCAGACCCTTTTCCAGATTTCTACTTAGAAAATAAAAACCGGCGAGGCCATAGGGCGTCGCCGGTTTCGATGAAAATATTGTGCTTTGCGCAGCAATTAGGCCTTGGCTGCGGCCTCTTGCAGGCGGGCAAAGATGTTTGCGCCATGTCCGGCGCCGGAATCGAACGGCGTTTGCACGCTGGTATCCGTGATCTGGTCCCATTTCGCCTCGACCGCTTCGGCTGTCAGCGCTTCACCCTGGCCAACAAAGGCGCCTTTGGTTTCGACGATCTGAGCCATTGAGAAAGCCCCCGCGCCGGCCGACAGGATCATGCCGGTCGGGGCATCTTCCTTGACCAGGTTCATCACGCCAGGGGTGACAAATTCCGGCTTGAGCTGCGCCAGGGCTTCCGGCGACATCAGGCCTTCCGTCATGCGGGTCGCTGCGATCGGGCATATCGTGTTGATTTTGATGTTGTTTTTCGCGCCTTCAATTTTCAGCGTGTTCATCATGCCAACAACACCGAGCTTGCCGGCGCCATAATTGGCCTGGCCGAAATTGCCATACAGACCGGTTGAAGATGTGGTGACAACAATCCGGCCGTAATTCTGCTCTTTCATGATGTTCCAGGCCGCGTGGATCGGCTTGAAAGAGCCGCGCAGGTGAACGTCGAGGACAAGATTGATGTCTTCCGTGGTCATTTTAGAGAAGGATTTGTCGCGCAGGATGCCGGCATTGGCGATAATGATATCAATCCGGCCGAACGCGTTCATCGTGTCGTCGATCATCTTTTTGACGCCAGCATCATCAGCCACGGAAGAGCCGTTGGCGATGGCTTCGCCGCCCATGGCCTTGATTTCAGCTACAACAGCTTCTGCCGCTTCAGAACTGCCGCCGGAGCCGTCCATGGCGCCACCGAGATCGTTGATGACGACTTTTGCGCCGCGTCGCGCCAGTTCCAGCGCGTGTTGTTTGCCGAGGCCACCGCCGGCGCCAGTCACAATGGCGACGCGATCATCAAAACGAATGGACATAAGTGTGTCTCCTAAAACCTATACTCATTGTGCGAGTGCGAAGGCCTTGCACCATCCGCTGACGTAAACGTCAAGCTCCGACGCTGCGTTACCTCTTGTCACAGGGGCAGGTGCGTGGTGGCTAGAGCGAGATATCAAACGCAGGAGATTGCAATGCTCGCTTATGTCACGCTCGGTTCGAACAATTCCGAAAAAGCCGTGGAATTCTATGATGCAGTTCTGGCTGAAATGGGCGCGAAGCGATTCTTCGACAATGGTCGGCTGTATTTCTATGGCGTCGAGCCGGGTCAGCCCATGCTCGCGGTTGGCGGCCCTTATGACGAAGAATCTGCGACATGCGGAAATGGTGTGATGCCGGCAATCGGCGTTGCGGACAACGAAACCGTGGACCGGGTCTATGCCAAGGCCATCGAGCTCGGCGCCCCGAGCGAAGGCGAGCCGGGACAGCGTATGCCGACTTTCTATGGCGCCTATTTCCGTGATCCGGACGGTCACAAGATCTGTATCTGTAAACTCGGATAAGTCAGTCTGCTGACAAGGAGGCTAGCCCGCTGCAATTCAGCGGGCTAGGTCTTGTTGCGGAAACGAAAAGCAGAGGAATTGCCGATGGAATGGGGTTGGGACAATGCGCGGGCCTTTCTGGGCATCGCGATGATTTTCGGGATCGCCTGGGGGCTGTCAGAGAATAGAAAAGCCTTTCCCTGGAAAATCGTGCT
>JBCCZH010000407.1:0-2935 GCA_039188075.1 Pseudomonadota bacterium | reverse complement strand
AGGCGAGAGGGACGAAGACGTGCGCCCAGCTGCCAAGTGGGATTTGCAGGGTTATGTCATGACCTGTCGCAATGATTGCATTGCAACGGGCGCGGGTGAATTGCCGTCAAGTTTGACGGATCTGCTCAGTGGCAAGGCGTATCAAAAGCTGCTCGACACGTGTGCGGTGGTCATACTCGGTCGCAACGCACATGAGGCGATGCCCAATACCAAAGGGCGGACGCGCGTGATCTTGTCCGGTGACGCCACCGCTCTGGAGCATAAGGAAGGGGGGTGGTGGTGGAATCCGTCCCAGATGCCGCTGGAGAACATGTTGCGTATGGTCGCGCCCTCCGGGGGCAAAGTCGCGATTAATGGCGGGCGAACCGCTCTGACCTATTTCCTGCAGAATGAATTGAATACGTTACATGTCTGCCGCGCCGAAAGCGTGGCGATTAGGGAAGGTCTGAAACTGTTTGCAGCCGCAGACCGTCTGATCTCGCTGGATGAAGTGCTGCGCGGCTGTGGCATGACACTGGTCGAGCGCAAGCTCATCGATCTAAAAGCGCCGGTTTCACTTAGCACCTGGCAGCACGACTAGAAGACATTCAGAAAATTACGCAGCAAGGTGTGGCCGTGCTCGGTCAGGATGCTCTCCGGGTGAAACTGGACACCAAAGACGGGCCGGGACGCATGGCGGACGGCCATGATCTCACCGTCGGCTGTGAAGGCGTCCGCAATCAGCGTATCTGGCAGGTCGCTCGGCTTGATCGACAGCGAATGATAGCGCACGACCTCATACGTCTCTGGCAGACCCTCGAAGAGCGGGCCGCCTTCATGTCGGATCTGGCTGATCTTGCCGTGGCGAATTTCCTGCGAGGTCACGATCTCGCCGCCCTCGGCCGCGCCAATGCTCTGATGCCCCAGACAGACGCCCAGAATGGGCAAGTCGGGATCGGCTTTCTGGACCAGATCGACGCAGATGCCCGCTTCCTTGGGCGTGCAGGGGCCAGGCGACAGGACAATGCCGTCCGGCTTCAGCGCCAGCGCGGCGTCAGCGGTCAGTTCATCATTGCGAATGACCTGGGTGCGGGCGCCGATCTCTTCGAGGTAATGGACCAGGTTCCAGGTGAAACTGTCATAATTGTCGACGACGAGGATATGTTTCGGAGCGGTCATTGATCGAACTCATATCTGGCCGATAAGGCGGCGGCCTTTTTCAGCGCGTTGGCTTTGTGCACGGTTTCGTCAAACTCATATTGCGGATCTGAATCCAGGACGACTCCGCCGCCGGCCTGAATGTGCAGTTGGCCATCCTTGAGCACTGCGGTGCGCAGCGCGATACAGGTATCAAGATCGCCATTCCAGCCGAAATATCCGATCGCACCGCCATACACGCCGCGGGCATCCTGTTCGAGTTCGTCAATAATCTGCATGGCGCGGATCTTGGGCGCCCCCGAGACGGTGCCCGCCGGTAAGCCCGCGAGCAGCGCATCGACCGCGGTCAGGCCTTCGCGCAGATTGCCTTCGACATGCGAGACAATGTGCATGACATGGCTATAGCGCTCGACGATGAAGCGTTCAGTGACTTCGACACTGCCATAGGCGGCGACCCGGCCAACATCATTCCGCCCGAGATCGAGCAGCATCAAATGTTCGGCAATCTCTTTTTTGTCAGCCAGCAAGTCAGCCTTGCGTTCGGCATCGATTACCGGATCGCCAGAGCGGGGTCTTGTGCCGGCAATCGGGCGAATGGCGACGCGGCCATCGCGAACGCGCACAAGGATTTCCGGACTTGATCCGACCAAGCGAACATCGCCGAGATTCATATGGAACATGAATGCGGACGGGTTGAGCCGGCGCAGCGCGCGATAGAAGCTGATCGACTTGCGATCGAACGGCGCGCTGAAGCGCTGACTCGGCACAACCTGAAAGATATCGCCGGCCTTGATGTAATCGCGGGCCGTCTCGACCATGTCGAAATACTGATCCTGCGTCGTGTTGGACCTGAATTCCAACGGATCGCTTTCACCATCCCGGGGGGTGATCGGAGGCAGATTTTCAAGTGCGGACTCGACCTGATCTAGCAAGTCGTCAGCCGTCTTTTCCTCGCCCGGTGCATGACGCCCAACCAGGATGAGTTCCTGATAGAGATGATCAAAAATCAGAACCACGCCAGGGATCATCAGCAAGGCTTCGGGCACATTCAGCGTGTCAGGCTTGGTGATCGCAACGGGTTCGACATGCTGAATGAAATCATAGCCAATATAGCCAAAGGCCCCGCTCGCCATTGGCGGCAGGTCCTGAGCTGCATCCGCCTTGGCAAGCCCCGCTTCGGCAAAGGCGCGCAGCGCATCGACTGGTGCCCCGTCAAACCGTTCCGCGTCTTCGAACGCCAATGTTTCCGATTGCTCGCCAACCCCATTCAGGACCCGCATCCAGCGCTGCGGGTGCAGGCCGATGAAGGAATAGCGGCCCAAACGTTCGCCGCCATGTATCGACTCAAACAGAAAGCTGCCAGCTTTGTCAGCGCCGAGCTTGAGCATCGCCGAAACCGGCGTTTCCAGATCTCCGGGGCGTCGCCGAACCCGTAATACGTCGCGGGTCATTGTTCCGTCACAAGGCTTCTTTTATAGGCCTCGAACGCTGAGCCATTGGTGTTCAACTCGACATCTTCAGCAATGCTCATCAGATAGGCGCGGAACAGGTCTTCGGATATGCCCGCCTGAATATCCAGAGCGCTGGCCTGAGCCAGCAAGTCCAGGGTTTCACTCTCCGGGCGGTCAATGCTGTCCACTTGAAGCACGATCATTTGAGCCGAAATGCCCGGAATGGAGAAGGTCTCACCAGCCTGATTGGCCGAGAACAGGCCGGACATCAGCGAGCCCGGCAACTGGAATTCGGTGTTCTGCCGGGTGACAGGGCGCGGCAATGTATCGACGACAGCGCCATATTT
>JBCCZH010000406.1:0-2942 GCA_039188075.1 Pseudomonadota bacterium | reverse complement strand
CAACACTCGATTCGCTATAGTGGAGTGTGCCGTATGCGAATGAAGATGTTTGCCGCTGAGTCCCTCGAGGCTGCAAAGGCATTGATCTTCGCGGAAATGGGCGATGATGCGATCATCCTGTCCGAACGCGAAGTGCCCGGCGGGGTAGAAGTGCGCGCAGCGACGGACAAATTGGGCGGCGGCATGGTCCCCAATGAGTCGCGAATTCTGACCCGATTGGGGGCAACACCGACCCCACGTCTGGTTGAAAGCCCGATCCGCAACCGCGTTCGTGACGCCCTGTTATGGCACGGCACGCCCGAACGGTTCGCTGAACGCATTGCGGATGCTGGCATGACGGGCGGCTTTGAAGGCCATGAACCGAGCACCGCTCTCGCGGCTGGCCTTGAAAGCGCGATTTCCTGCGACCCGATTCCGCCATCTCCACACCGGAATATCGTCCTGGTCGGCGCGCCTGGCCATGGCCGCACAGCCACTGCCGCAAAGCTGACACGGCGCGCGGCGGTCGCGAAAGCCGAAATCCTGCCGGTCGCGGCTGATCTCGATCTGACCGCCGGCGGCGCACAACTCGCAGCCTATCTTGAGAAAGAACAGGATCAGATCCGTTCGGTGACCAATCCGAACGATTTGTTCAAGCTGCTCAAGACCATTCAGAATGAAGGCAAGCGCTGCATTATCGACTTACCCGCAATCATTCCGTTCGACCATGATGACATGGCGAGCTTGCAGGATTTGCTTGCGGTGATCGACGCTGAACCGGTTCTGGTCATCAGCGCCGAGGGGCACCCTGAAGACCTCAATGAGGCAGCAAGAGCTTTTGCACGTTGCGGCGTGCGCCGAGCGATTGTCACCAAGCTGGATGTCACGCGCCGTCGCGGCGGGATTGTTTCAGCTCTGATTTCTGCGAAAATCGCCTTTTCGCACCTCGCCATTACGCCATTCATTGGCGGTGGCCTGGTCCCCGCGACGCCCTCTAGACTGGCCCAGTTGCTGACAGAAGACGCACCGGCCCATGTCGCACTTAAAGGAGCTGCATAATGAGCTTCCTTCTTCCTAAATCTCAGGACCGCCCCAATCAGCGTCCGCCACGCCGGGTTGAGCCCGCCTCCATCATTGCGGTGGGATCAGGCAAAGGCGGGGTCGGCAAGACTTTCATGTCGATCACGCTGGCCAGCGCCATGGCGCAAGCCGGACGACGGACATTGCTGGTCGATGGCGACCTTGGCCTTGCCAATGTCGACGTTCAACTCGGCATCGCGCCGGAAACTGACCTCGCTGCCGTGATTGCAGGCTGGGTCGAGCTTGAAGACGCCGTAACGCCGGTCGATGGCGGCTCTGCAAGCGGCGGTTTTGACGTCCTGCCCGGCCGGTCTGGCTCTGGTGCCTTGGCCGAAATGAATTCAGAGGAAGTGGCTCGCCTGGCGGCGGGTCTCTCTGCCCTGGCGCTGCAATATGATCAGGTCATTCTCGACCTTGGTGCCGGCATTGAAGCCAATTGCATGCGCCTGGCGCGGGCGGCGGACAAGGTTCTGATGGTGATTACCGATGAGCCAACCTCGATGACCGACGCCTATGCCTTTATCAAAGTGTTGAAAGGTTACGCGCCAGGGGTTGAACAGACGATTGCGATTAATCAGTGCGAAACCCGCTCTGCCGGGCAGAACACTTTCTCTGCCGTGGCGCAGGCTTGCCAGACTTTCCTGGGATTCCGCCCACATCTGGCTGGCACGGTAATGCGCGATGATGCGGTGCGCGAAGCCATCCGCAGTCAGCGAACGTTAATCTCGACAAATCCGTCCTCTCAGCCAATTCAGGACGTTATCGCTATTGCTCACACGCTTCTTGGGCGGACCGGGCAAGACCTTCATTCTTAAGAGGTATGAATAAAAATATCGTTTCGAATCCGATTGTTAAATCTTCAGTAAGCTTCATTACCTAGATTCACAATGGTTAACGATCACGCTAGGAATGCGAAATACACCGATTCGGGGAGCTGAAAATGCGAGTCTTACTAATCGAGGATGATAATGCCGTCGCCCGTAGCATCGAATTGATGCTGAAAGCGGCTGGCTTTAACATCTACACGACGGACCTTGGTGAAGAGGGCGTCGATCTGGGAAAAGTCTATGAATATGACATCATTATTCTGGACCTCTCACTCCCGGATATCTCTGGATATGACGTCCTGAAACAGCTCCGGATGGCGCGCGTGAACACGCCTGTGCTGATCCTGTCTGGTAATCCGGACATTGAAGCGAAAGTGAAAACGCTCGGCTATGGCGCTGACGATTATCTCACCAAGCCGTTCAACAAAGACGAGCTGATCGCCCGTATCACCGCGATTGTCCGTCGCTCCAAAGGTCACGCTGAGAGCGTCATTCGCACCGGCGAGATCCTGGTCAATCTGGATGCCAAGACTGTCGAAGTCGACGAAGAGCGCGTCCACCTGACCGGCAAGGAATATCAGATGTTCGAGCTGCTCAGCCTGCGCAAAGGCACGACGCTCACCAAGGAAATGTTCCTCAACCACCTTTATGGCGGCATGGACGAGCCGGAACTTAAAATCATCGACGTCTTCATCTGTAAGCTGCGCAAGAAATTGCAGCAGGCCACAGGCGGCGAGCACTATATCGAAACCGTTTGGGGCCGCGGCTATGTGCTGCGCGATCCGAAACCGAAGAAAGAAGCGGTGGCAGCGTAAGCGCCTAACTTTTTTCACCCGAATTGACTTAAACCCGGTGCGATGCGCCGGGTTTTTTCTTTTTGCAGGTATGGTTTTCGAGAAGGGCAAAATGTCTGCGTTGGGTCAGGAGGAGACATTTACGACGCGCGAAACATGATTTGTCATCCCGGCCGCAGCGTAGCGGAGAGCCGGGACCCAGACGAACTAGGTCCCGGATAAGTGCTGCGCACTTTCCGGGATGACAATTCAAGCTGGTATT
>JBCCZH010000405.1:0-2942 GCA_039188075.1 Pseudomonadota bacterium | reverse complement strand
GAATCGGTTCGGGCCCACGGATGAGATCGGCATTTTTGAAATGCATCAATACGGTCTCGCCCCGGCGCGCGAACCCTCCGCCCTGTTTCTGTCGACCGAAGCGGATGATGCCGGCGGCGCCGCTGTGTTCGCCGCCATGGAAGGCTCACGCCCCGTCCTGGCCGAAGTGCAAGCCCTGGTCGCGCCAAGCGCTTATGGCACACCACGACGATCAATTGTCGGCTGGGACAGCAATCGCCTGGCCATGCTGCTGGCCGTGCTCGAGGCAAGATGCGGTGTCTCGCTTGGCGGGCGCGATGTCTATTTGTCCGTCGCGGGCGGTTATCGCATGAGCGAACCTGCTGGCGACCTGGCGGCTGCCGCAGCATTGCTGACCTCAGCGGCGACCAATCCGGGCCCCAGCAAGTCGATCTATTTCGGCGAGGTCGCCTTGTCCGGGGCGATCCGTCCCGTCGCCCGCATGGAGCAACGATTGAAGGAAGCGGCGCGGCTCGGATTCGAGCGCGCCTTCGTGCCTGATGGCAGTCCAACAGCGATAGAAGGCTTGACGATTACGCCGATCAAGCGCCTATCTGATTTAGTAGAGTTGATCGCACCGGAAGCTGCCCAATGATGGAAGCCCTTACAGCCTTTGATGCCGTGGCGATCGTGATTGTGATCGTCTCGACATTGATGGCACTGGCGCGCGGTTTCATGCGCGAACTTGCCACTCTGGGCGCCTTTATCGCGGCGATT
Organism: Pseudomonadota bacterium; assembly: GCA_039188075.1. Taxonomy (GTDB): domain Bacteria; phylum Pseudomonadota; class Alphaproteobacteria; order Caulobacterales; family Hyphomonadaceae; genus Henriciella. The sequence continues at coordinate 2,207 of JBCCZH010000405.1, read as the reverse complement.
GCCGCAGCCTTCTTCGCCCGCAAGTATTTTGTGGTTCAACTTGACAATTTATTGCCAGCCAATTCGCCAGACTGGATGCCGGATGCGATCATTTTTGTCGTCGTGTTCCTGCTAGTCTATGTCGCGGTCGCTTGGTTTGGGGCCAATCTCTCCAAGACAATTCAGGGCGTGGATGGAATCGGTTTGCTGGACCGCGTGGCTGGCGGACTGTTCGGATTTGCCCGCGGCGGTGTTGTGCTGATTTTCTTTGTCTACCTGCTCAACCTCGCCATGGACCGGGATCAGATTCCGGAATTCGTAACACAAGCAAGGACTTACCCCTTGATTGCAGCGGGTGCGAATTATCTGGGTGACCGCGCACCGGAGCTCGCGGAGCGGACATCACAGATATCTGAGCTTGACGTGGGGACCGCGTCAGAATAATCCGCGCACGAACAGACCGTGAGGGTTAGTCGAATGTTGTTTGACCATGATGACGACAAGCCTCGCGAGGAATGCGGCGTCGTAGGCGTCTTTGGCCACCCCCAAGCTTCGCTTCTTGTTGCCCTCGGATTGCACGCGCTACAGCATCGTGGGCAGGAAGCTTGCGGCATCACAACCTTTGATGGCGGCAAGTTTCACGGCGAACGTCATATGGGCCTGGTTGGCGAGAATTTTGGCGGTGACGTGTCCGATCGTCTGCCCGGCGATCGCGGCATCGGACACAATCGCTACTCGACGCAAGGCAAGCCCGCCATTCGCAACATTCAGCCGATTTATGCTGACCTCGACACGGGCGGATTTGCGATCGCGCATAATGGCAATCTGACCAATGCCCGGGCCTTGCGAAAAAGGCTGGTGCGCCGCGGATCGATATTTCAATCGACCATGGACACGGAGGTCATTCTACACCTCCTTGCCCGCAGCGACCAAGACAGCGTTGCCGATCGTTTCCTGGATGCCATCCGTCAAATTGAGGGTGGCTTTTCTTTTGTCGGCATGACCAACAAGAAGCTGATCGGGGCACGAGACCCGTCCGGTCTGCGCCCCCTCGTTCTTGGTCAGATCGGCACGGCTTATGTCCTGGCCTCCGAGACCTGCGCGCTGGACCTGATGGGTGCTGAACTCGTCAGAGAGATCGATCCGGGCGAAGTCGTCATTATCAATGATGACGGCATCAGGTCCTATAATCCGTTTCCGTCTCGGCCGGTTCGCCCCTGCTTGTTTGAATATGTTTACTTCGCGCGCCCGGACAGCGTGGTTCAAGGCCGCTCCGTTTATGAAGTGCGCCGCAAGATGGGTCATCAACTGGCCGCAGAACATCCGGCCGATATCGACGTTGTCGTGCCGGTTCCTGATTCCGGCGTGCCCGCCGCGATCGGATTTTCAGAAGCCGCGGGCATTCCATTCCAGCTCGGCATTATTCGGTCTCACTATGTCGGGCGGACTTTTATCCAGCCGACGCAGACCGGACGCCAGCGGGCCGTCTCTCGCAAGCATTCGCCGAACCGGGCGGTGCTGGAGGGCAAGCGCGTGCTGCTGGTCGATGATTCGATTGTCCGCGGCAACACGTCTCGCAAGATCGTGCAGATGGTCCGGGAAGCCGGCGCCAAGGAAATTCATTTCCGCTCAGCAAGCCCGCCCATCACGCACCAGGATTTCTATGGCATCGACATGGCGGATCGGTCGGAACTTCTGGCCGCCAATCATTCGCTGGAAGAGATGCGCGACTATCTGAAAGTTGAAAGCCTCGGCTTCCTGTCTGTGCCGGGCCTCTACCGCGCAATCGGCGTCGACTATGATGCAGAGACCCCGGCTTTCGCCGATCATTGCTTTACCGGCCACTATCCAACCCGGCTGATCGACCACGACCAGAATGAGAGCAGCAAAGAAAGACAGCTTTCACTTCTGGACTAGTCCGTTCAGCTTCGCTACGGCGCGCGCATGGAAAAACGTATCACGCTTGTTACTGGGGCATCGCAAGGCATCGGCCGCGCTGCCTGTCTCGCACTCGCCAAAGCTGGCCACCATGTGATTGGTCTGGCGCGGTCCAAGAAGGCCCTGGAAACTCTGGACGATGAAGTACGGGCGATGGGCGGCTCCATGACGCTCATTCCTTTCGACCTGAAGGATGCAGCGGCCTTTGAGCCCCTTGGTCACGCGATTGCGGAAAAGTTCGGGCGCCTGGACGGTATGCTGGCCAATGCCGGCCTGTTGGGCACGATTGG
>JBCCZH010000404.1:0-2944 GCA_039188075.1 Pseudomonadota bacterium | reverse complement strand
TGAGATTTAAGAAGGCTTGAAGGCCATGAGATACATATCGACTCGCGGCGGCGCCGCTCCCGTTGATTTCGTTGAAGCCTGTTTGACCGGTCTGGCGCCGGATGGCGGTCTGTATGTGCCGGAAGTCTGGCCACAAATCGCGCCAGCGGCGAGCGATGAAACCTATGTTCAAATTGCGACACGAATCCTGAAAGCCTTTGCGGGCGACGCGCTGAGCGAAGATGATGTGGCTGGTCTCTGTGAGCGGGCCTATGCCAGTTTCTCGCATGATGCCGTGGCGCCTTTGAACCAGAGTGGCGCGGGTACGTTTGTTATGGAATTGCACCACGGTCCGACCTTGGCATTCAAGGATGTGGCGATGCAATTCATTGGTCAGCTCTATGACCTGGTCCTTGGTCGTCGCGGTGAACGGATGAGCGTCGTCTGCGCGACATCCGGCGATACGGGCGGGGCCGCGGCTGCAGCTTTTGCGAACGCGAAACAAGTCGACTTGTATATCCTGCACCCGCACGAACGGGTGTCTCCCGTCCAGCGCCTGTTCATGACGACGACCGGGGCATCGAATGTTCACAACCTGGCGGTAGATGGCGATTTTGATGACTGTCAGGCACTGGTCAAAGCCATGTTCGCGGACAAGGCATTTGCATCAGACGTCCGACTGTCTGGGGTAAACTCGATCAACTGGGCCCGGATTGCCGCCCAATCGGTCTACTATGCCGCGGCGCAGGCCGCACTGGGCCCCGGTCGGCCGCTGCGCTTCGTCGTCCCGAGCGGCAATATGGGTGATGCGTTTGCAGGCTATGTCGCCGCCCGTTGCGGCTTGCTCGCCGGCTTCGAAATGGTCTGCGCGGTCAATGAGAACAAGACTCTGGATACGCTGCTGCGGGATGGCCTGATGCAGCGCGAACAGGCTGTGGCGACGCCAAGTCCCGCCATGGACATATCTGTACCGAGCAATTTCGAGCGTCTCTTCTTCGAAGTTGCGGGCCGCGATGGCGATTTGGTGCGCCGCACCTATGACCAGTACAAGCAATCAGGCGCCGCCGAATTGCCGGAGAGCGTGCGCGGGCCGCTCGGCTGCACAGGCCTGTCATCTGCCATGGTCAGCAATGCAGACACATTGCAGGAAATGCAGAGGTTCAAGCACGACACAGGAGCCTTGATTTGTCCCCATACCGCGGTTGGCACCGCTGCGGCGCGCCGGCTGACGCCCAGCGAGACCAGCACCGTCATTCTCTCCACCGCACATGCCGCCAAATTCCCGGAAACCGTCCTGGAAGCAACCGGGGATCCGGTGCCTTTGCCAGCGCGTTGTCAGACGTTGCGTGACCGCGGCGAGGTGTTCGAACGGATCGCCAATGATCTCGGTACGGTGAAAGACCTTATTCGTGCCAAAATGGTGGCAGAGGCTTAGGCCATGAGTGCACCGATCGGCGAATGGCAGTGGAACCGAACCACACAGCGTTTATCGCTAAGCATTGATCAACCTGGCCTCAGCCGGCAATTGTCCGGCGAATGGGCGCTGGAGGATTTGAGCAACGTCCTCGATGGCCTCAGTCGCCAGAGATTGCGCAGCGGGCTTGAAACGCCGAATGGCGATGTTGCTCTCGAACTCGTCACCGCCGAGGGCGGGGTTGTTCATCTCGCCGGCGCGATGATTGATCAGGACTCGTCCCGCGGGGTTATTCTGTCAGTCGAGGATGACCCGTCAGAGGGGGCGCCGGATCTGGTTGAATTGCTTCCCGTATTCCAACCGATCGTCTGTCTACGCAGTCGACGGGTCGAGGGCTTTGAAGCTCTGGCGCGTTGGGGCGATGAAAATGGTCTGCAATCGCCGGTCGGCGACACGCAGGGCCTGGCCTCCAGCATGCTGATCCAGGCCGCGGATGCGCTCAATAGCTTCCGCAAGGCGGCGCATGTGGAAACCCTGTTCGTGCAGGTCAACATTACCAGCCTCGATCTGGCCGATGGTCAATTGGTGGATCTGATCTCTGCCCTGCAAAGCGGTCATGGTCTGGCGCCGCGGTCCATTCGGCTCGAATTGACCGAGCAGGATGCCTTGCGGGATACGGAACAAACGCTCAATCGCCTTCACGAACTCCGCGCCGCGGGTGCTGGGATCGTCCTGGATGATTTCGGTTCCGGGCATTCGTCTTTTCAATGGCTGGCCGACCTGCCAGCGGATGCTTTGAAAGTCGATGCGGCTTTGATCCAGCAGATCGACAATCCACGCGTCGAGACCATTCTTGAGGCCCTGACTCTCATGGCCAGGCGGCTTGGTATGACCTCAACGGCGGAAGGCGTTGAAGACGAGTCCATGATGGCGCGTCTGCGGACGCTCGGATTTGATCATGCCCAAGGCTTCGCCCTGGGGCGTCCAATGTCGACCAATCAGATGGAAACTTTCCTGAAGGCCTAGACGCCAAGATCGACTTGAAGTTCCGAAATGGCGTGCACGAAATTGTTCGGCGCGAGAGCCCCTTCGCCGGTCCAGCGAATGTCCGGGAAGCGCCCAAGAATATTTCGATAAGCGGTTTCAAGCTGCATGATCGCAACCCGTTTGCCGAGACAGACATGCGGTCCATTGCCAAAGGCGAGATGCTCATTTGCGTTCGCGCGGGCAATATCGAACTGTTCGGGATTTTCGAACTTTGCCGGATCTCGATTGGCGGCGGCATAATACATCACGACTTTGTCGCCCTCATTGAGTTTCTGTCCGCCCAGTTCCGTGTCCTTTGTGACCGTACGGCGCATATAAGTGACCGGGCTTACCATCCGGATCGCTTCATTCACAAAGTTTGGATAATGCGATTCATCAGCCAGTAGCTTGGCCCTTTGCTCTGGATGATCTGTCAGCAGTTTCATCGTACCGGACAGAGAGTTGCGAGTTGTATCATTGCCCGCGAAAACGATCAGCAGCCAGGACCCATCAAGGAATTCATCT